>JAACJX010000599.1 GCA_014237545.1 Ardenticatenia bacterium
ATTGCTGTCACCACGCTCGTCGCCAATGTGGTATCATCGGTCATGAGAACCCCCTGTCATCTAGTTGGTTTTGGTTACCCTATGATAACAGGTGTGGTTCTCCTTTTTTTACCTATCCCGCCGGACTTTGGAAAGACCCTGGGCCTCTTGTACCCATTTGGCCCCGGTTCGCCTGTAATCTCGTCTATTTATTTGGTAAGCTCTACAAGAACCCTATAGCCNTATCACCATAACACAGGAGTAAAAGCAACGATGATTCAAGAACTTTACGAGAATTTGCGCGAATTTGCCGAGTATGCAACCGGTCACGCCAGCGACAGATATTTCTCCCTCTATCTGCTGACCGACCCGGCCCACCCGGAAAACCAGAGCCAGAGCCCGGCCTGGCAAATCTATCTGAAGAACGCCATCAGCAGCATCGAAGAAGACCTCGACCCGGTCCAGACAAAGCAGTGGAAAAACGTGCGCCTCAGCGATGACGACCCNGACAAGGAATGGGCGCGCATTCGCAAACGTCTGGAGAAGTACGTCACCAGCTATCGGCCGGAAGGCAAATCACTGGCCCTTTTCATCAGCCCCGGCGGCGAGTACCGCTTCGAGCTGCCGGTCGCCCTGGCCAACACTTATCACTTCGGAAAGCCCCACGTCCAGGAATTCCTATGGGCACTGGACGAATACCAGCAGCACCTCGTTTTGCTGTTCGCCGAGGACCAGACCCGAGCCATGCGCGTGGCGCTGGGCAGCACCGGCGCCGACGCAACCGTGACGAGCGACCAGGCCTGGATGCGCCAGCAGCGCAAGGCGGCCCATTCGCAGGATATTGCCTGGCGACAGGACGAATTGACCCGGCGCCATATCCGCAGCGTTGCCGGCGAAGTGGACAAGTATTTCCTGAAGAACCCCGATACCGAGCGCATCATCCTGGGCGGCAATATGGAAATGGCCAATGCGGTGCTAGGCGAGCTCCACGACTCCGTTCAGGAGAAGGTGATCGCCGTGCTGCCGATTCCCATCACCAGCCAGCCGCACGAAGTGGCCGAGCGGATCGGTGACGTGGCCAGGGCAGCGGAGCGCGAACACGAGGCCGCGCTGGTAGAAGAGATCATCTCGTGGGCNAAGGCCCGGGGCCGCGGGGCGATAGGCGAGGTTGCCGTCGGCCGGGCTTTGGAGCGTTCGGCCGTGCGCCTGATGGCCCTGCCCTATCCTGCCGAAGNGGCATTCGAGCCGCTGCTGCTGGACGCCGTGCGCCAGGGCAGCCGGGTCGAGTTCCTCCACGACGAGGCGGCCGACCGCGCTCGCGATGCCGGCGGCATCCTAGCCCGGCTTTACTACGCCATCAACGAGTGACGCGACCGCCCAATCAAAAATAAAAACGCGTGGACCGCCTGGCCNACGCGTTTTTATTGAGATNAACGGGCAGGTGACCGGTGGCTAACGGGTGATAAACGGCATAAACAGGTTGCGGATGACGTCCATCAACCCGTACCAATACCCGCTAAGAACAGTGTAATCGGCTCCGGAAGAGGTACCGGTCACCGGCTGGCCGGTGGTGCTCATCATCGTGTATGACGCGCTGCTCATCATCGTGCCACCGGAAGCCAGCACCTTCCAGTCGATGCTAAACGCGTTCGTGGCCGCCGGTTCCATCGCCAGTGCGGCAAACACGGCCACGGCCAACACCAGCACCGCGATGACAAGCGCNATNGCGCCCAAGCGTTTCCATTTACGCATGGCACGCCTCCTTATTGACCACTCAGCATGACCCAGACCATGCCGTTGCTGTCCACAGTGCTGAGCGCTTTGGTGAAACCTCCGGCGGCCGCGGCCACCGCGCCGTTGGTTGAGGCGGTCAGGCTTGCGCCGGGCTGGAGCGACGTATCGGCCGCCCGGGCCTGGACGAGACCCTGGACGACGACAGTGAGGTAGCTGCCGGCGGCCGCCGGGCCATTCGTGCCGTTGAAGCCACCCGCTCTCACACCATTAACCTCGCTGACAGCCTCGCGAACGGCCGCGCCCGTGGCGACGCCGATCACGGCGTCAGACGAGCTAGTCGCCTTGCGAACCTGNATCACCGGCATATCGAGATCGGNGTCTAGCTCGACGCCGACGACCGCCACGAANTCACCGGCGGCAATNGGTGCNTCNCCGACATTGAGGGCGTTATAGGCCAGCGCGCAGCCAACACAGCCACCGCCAGTCAGCATAATTCCAACCGGGCTGTCGAACACGGCGGCGTAATAAATGTCATTGGCCTTCACATACATGCCGCGATAGGCTTGCGAGGTGACAATGGCCCCATAGGAACCGGTGCCGTCGGCCACCACGCCTCCGATGGCTCGCGCNTGGAAGGCGGCCACATTATTCCGGGCAGCGCCNGATGCGGCTGCCCGGTTGATAGCCAGCAAGCCGTGGCCGCCGGTGGCGCTCGCGTCGTTGTTCAGGACTGTCATCGCCGCGCCAGTATTGGTCTGACCGGCGTACGTGCGATCCAATGGCTGCGAACCCTGCACGGTGGAGCCGGAGACGAGGCTGAAGGCAAAGGGCGCGCCTTGCAGCCGCTGCCGCGGNGTCAGTGTNTCGCCATTGACGGTGACTTCGAGCCACGTCGGCTGGGCGAAGATGTCGGGGTTGATGCTCGACGTCAGGCCGAGGGAATTGGTGAACAAACCGTCTTTNACCGCGACCGAGCTGGTCTCCGTGTGCACGGCCGTGCCGCCGGTGGCGGCGTGGAATATTTTGTATTCGACGTCGTAATTGCCGTCAGCCACGGGGGCGCCATTTTCATCCAGCAATCGGCCCTGGTGGCTGAGATTGGGGGTCAGCTTGGCGGCGCAGGCGGAGAGAAATAGGAGAATCAGGGGCAGGACGAGAAATAGCATTCGTCCTGTATTGCGCGTGCGGTACATATGCATTGCCTCCTCTACTGTTCATTGATAGTCAGATCCTTGTGGAAGCAAGTTGAGCGTCACATAGGCACCTCCTTGCGCGTGTTGACTGGTAAGGGCGCGGGTTATCGCCGGCCAAAAACAGACCACAGTATAAGGGACGATTCTGTGGACTGTCAATGAGGCAANCGTGAAANACAGAATTCAAACGGGAAATTGGTCTCTGAGCGACAACCGGCCAGTAATCAAATTACGTACCAGAGTGTGAAACCATTAACAGACCGGCGGCGTCATACCTATATACTTCAACATGTGGTCATTGTTCCGGCCGCGGGTCCGCTCCCGCCGGAGCGCAATACCTAATGTGTTCAGGAGAACCATCATGTCACGCAAGGGTCTGTCCGTCTTTTTTCTGATTTTACTCGTCGCTTCCCTGGCCGCCTGTCGCCGCGCGGCCGACCCCGACCTGCCGACGCCCATCGCCGGTCTGCCNACGACCGCGGCCACCGCCGCCCCGGCCACGGCTGAGGCGACGCCCATCTTCGCCACGGCCACCAGCACCACGCCCCTCCAGACCGCTACGGCGACGCCGACCCCTCTCGCGTCAGCCACGTCGGGCCCAACGAACCCCACCGCCGCGCCGCCAACCGCCACGACTCTGCCGCCTACCGCCACGCCGCCGCCAACAGTCGCGCCGGCCACGGCCGTGCCCAATAGCGGCCCGCCGCCGGGCGGCTCGGCGCGCATCGTCTTTGGTCCCGGCGCAACATCGGCCGTCGTCCAGAGCAATCTGGCGGCCAACGGCGACACTGACACCTGGGTATTGCGCGTGCTGGCCGGGCAGGTCATCACCATCCANACCATCGCCAACCCGCCGGGGGCGATCAACGTCCAGNTGGGCGATATGAGNGGCGGCGTGCTGGCGTCCAACCCGGACACGGTGGGCATCTCGGCCGCCGTGCCGGCCACGGGNGACTANCAGATCAACTTCTCCACNGCGTCGGGAGCGCCGGNCGTGGGCTACACGGCGCAGGTGTTCATCCCGGCNGCGAGCGGCCCGGTGACGCCGACGCGCATCCAGTTCGCGCCCGGCGCGTCGTCGGCCCAGCTGAATGACTCGCTGGCTGCCGGCGGCGATCTGAACCANTACGTGCTGAGCGTCGGCGCGGGACAAGGTATCCAGGTCGGCGTGTTCGCCTCTGTCCCGGCCGTCACCAACATCTANATTCGCAACAGCGCCGGGCAGATGATCTCCGCCGGCACCGANATGAGCGGCGCGTCGGCCACGGCGACGACGGCCGGCGANTATTNCATCGACNTNAGCAACTTCAACGCTGCCCCGGCGGTCAGCTACACGCTAACGGTCANCGTGCCGCCCGTGACGCAGCCGCCGACGCAGNCCGCGCCGGGCCAGCCNACACGCATNGAGTTCGGCCCCGGCCAGACAAGCGCCTCGTTCGACGGGCANGTGGTGGCCGGTGGCCAGGGTCGGCAATACGTCATCCGCATGCTGGCCGGCCAGTCGCTGCTCACTAACCTGAATGACAATCCGGTGGCCAACGTCGACATCACTATAACGGACGCCGCCGGGCGCACGCTCAANTTCGGCCGCGCGCCGACGGAACTGGGCACGCGCATNCCGGCCAATGGCGACTACACGATCACNCTGAGCACNTCGGCAGCGTCGCCGGTCAATTACAGCCTGACCGTCATCGCCCCGCCGCTGCCCAACACGAGCGCCGCCACGCGGATCACCTTTCCCGCGGGCAGCACCACGACAACCGTCTCCGGCACCCTGCCCAGCGGCGGCTCGACCGAAACCTGGGTCATTCGCGCCCTGGCCGGGCAGGCGCTGAACGTCTACCTGGGGGCCAGCCAGGCGGGCTGGATGATGGCTTACGTCTACAACACGACCGGCGACATCATCGCCCTGGGGTCGGACCTGGACGTGATCGCCGCGCCACTGGCGACCAACGACGACTACTACATCGTCCTGGTCAGCGGCGCCGCCGCCGGACCGATCGGCTATAGCATGGTGGTTGAGATTCCATAGGGCGAAACCCTGACAGGTGGGCGCATCCTGGCCTTTCTCTGGCAAGGACGTCGCCGCGCCCACCTGTCATGTCTAGAGTCTGTGGCTGATGAAGAAGTTAATTNCGCCTGCATTGCCCCGCTGAATCTGCTATCATGGAGTTATGCAATCCTCGGACCTCTACCCCATGCTTTTCGTCATGATTCCCCTGTTTCTCGGCTTGCTGATGTTGTTCATCATCTGGCACGTCAAAGGGCGGCAGTTTTAGACTCGCACCGAGTCTCGTTCTCGCACGGCTACTATTAGTACATCATCGCCAGTCCATCAGGGCAAATCGCTCCGATGGACTGGCGTTTTTTCGCGCTGGTGCCGATCTTAATGCCCCGGCGGTTCGTCGGCCTGGCCGCTGAAGCGGATGAGGGCGAACATCGCCCCCTGGGGGTCCTGGGCCACTAGCATCTTGCCCATGCCGCCGGCCTCGCTGGGGCCGTGGAGAACCGTCCCGCCCAGTTCGGCGATGCGCGCCGCGGCCGCGTCCACGTCATCCACCAGGAAATATACCA
>JAACJX010000151.1 GCA_014237545.1 Ardenticatenia bacterium
ATTGCGAATACGATTACGATCGCGAGACAAAAATCGCTGTCGCTGTCGTAATCGAAAAGTACCGACTACGATTACGACAACGATTCGGCAACACCCTCGCCCAAATCCTCGGCGATCAGCCGGAACTGCTCCAGAGCCGCCTCCAGGTCCTCCACGATCTCGGCCGCGATGAGGCCGGGGTCGGACAGGCCGTCGCCGTCGGCCAGCGAGTCGTCGCGCAGCCAAAAGATGTCGAGGTTGACCTTGTCGCGGGCCAGGATGTCGTCGATGCCGTAATCGCGCCAGCGGCCGTCTTGGTTCGCCTCTGACCACGTGGCCGCCCGTTCATGGCGGTTGGCCGGATTATAGGCGGCGACGAACTCATCCAGGTCGGCGCGCCCCAGCGGGTTCTGCTTCAGCGTGTGGTGGACGTTGGTACGGTAGTCGTAGAACCACACCCGCTCGGTCCACGGCCGCTCGCGCCCCGGCTTGCGGTCGAAGAACAGCACGTTGGCCTTCACCCCCTGGGCGTAGAAGATGCCCGTCGGCAGGCGCAGGATGGTGTGCAGGTCGCTTTCGGCCAGCAGCTTGCGCCGCACCGTCTCGCCCGCGCCGCCCTCGAACAGGACGTTATCGGGCACGACGACGGCCGCCCGNCCGTGGATCTTCAGCAGCTTGTGGACGTGCTGCACGAAGTTGAGCTGCTTGTTGCTGGTGCTGGTCCAGAAGTCGTCGCGGACGATGGTCTGCGCCTCNCGCTTCACCTCGCCCTCNTCNGTNATGAACGTNACGCTCGACTTCTTGCCGAANGGCGGGTTGGTCAGCACCATGTCGTAGGTCACATCGGGNTTGTTGGCCAGCGAGTCGTCGACGTGGATCGGGCTGCGNTCGGACTGGTGGCCGATGCCGTGCAGGTAGAGGTTCATCACGCACAGCCGGGCNGTGGCGTCGACGATCTCCGTGCCGGNCAGCGCGTCGTGGCGCAGGTGGGCCCACTGGTCGCGGTCGAGCTTGTNGTGGGTGCTTACAAAATCGTAAGCNCTCAANAGGAAGCCGCCGGTGCCGCAGGCGGGATCGCAGNCGGTCTCGCCCGGCCGGGGGACCATCACGTCGACGATGGCCTGGATGAGCGGCCGCGGCGTGAAGTACTGCCCCGCGCCCGACTTCACGTCCTGGGCGTTCTTCTCCAGCAGNCCCTCGTAGATCTCGGCCTTGACGTCGACGCTGGTGCGGCTCCAGTTNTCGCCGTCGATNAGCGTCACCAGCCGCCGCAGCTTGGCCGGGTCCTGNATNTTGTTCTGCGCCTTGCGNAAGATGGTCGGGATGAGGCCGCTGCCCGTGCCGAGGGCCAGCAGCGTCTCGCGGTAGTGGNTCTCCAGGTCGGGGCCGTCGAGGGCGACCAGGCTCCCCCAGGCGTATNCGTCGGGGATNGTNGACGGGTCGCCGATCTTGCGCCGCTCGTCGTCCATCTTNAGGAAGAGGAGNTAGGTCAGNTGCTCGACGTAGTCGCCNTAGGACANCCCGTCGTCGCGCAGGACGGTGCAGTAGTTCCAGAGGCGTTGGACGATGGCGGAGGAGGTGGACATGTTGTTACTATTGTTCGATTTGGCTATTCGCGATATCCAACTCTAACTTTATTTTCGTTAAAAAGGTATATTATCTTCTTCTGGAACGGGCAGGTTTCCATATATAGAACCTATTTTATCAGGAGGGCCAATCCTAACTGAGGGCGTTTCCTCTTCGTCATCTGTCGGCAACGACTTCCACATCTCTTGTCGAGAATATTTTTCTACACATCCATCCTCACAATATCCACACTTCGGACAAATCAATTTATTACATGATGGGCAAACGGAGATATTTCGCCCCCCGATAACAAGGTTGTTGTAGCCGCACTTCCCCTTGTCCTTAATTGTTCCACCACAATAAGCAATTAGCGTAATATACTCTTTATCCCCTGTTCTTTTTCCCCGCAGAATTCCAAGACCTCGATATCTGAACTTGTAATAGTCATGCAAGCCGATAATAAACCTTTTATTCCAAACCTTCGAGAGGTTAGCAATGAGACCAGTTATTACATCTAATGGATCAATCCTTCCCGCAGGTAAGTCTCGATAAAAAAGCAAGTCAACATAATCTTGTGGGTTATAGTCGGATGGAGGGTTCTGGACGCAATAAATAAAATGCCTGAGGATCGTTAGATAGATAATTGGTATCGTTATTTTTTCATAAGTTTGAAATGATTCTAATAATTCTCGTTTCCACGGTTTAAGGGCCTTCAGCCAATCATTAGGAATTTGTCGCCGTGCAGCGAGAAATAAACCAAATGGAGGCCGAAGACTAGCTTCATTTAGATGGTTTGATGAAGGTATTTGATCTTCCGGAATAAGGTTTAAAGCTTTAAATGCTTCTTTGAGTGGAGCGTGTACCTTCTTAGGCATATCATAACTCCAAGGAGGGATTACTGGCATATAGACATATTTTGGTGAATCCGCATCTGCCGAGTCTGAATCATCAGTCATTAGGTCAATATGTAGNANTGAAGACNTAAACTCGGTTTCTAACCCCTTTATACTCTTCAGGGTGGTAACTCCTAAAAATTGAAATTCCTTGGACTTATTGTAGTTATGCCCACTCCCATTTGCTGAGGTAGATGTTAACTCCTGTATATCTTTGTAACTCAAATATGGTGACAACATGCCAGCAATAAATACGTCCTCGCCGGAACGAGCAAGTTTGAAGCGGGGAACCGCATGTTCAACATAAGAGGTTCTGTTATTTACGGAAGTGCGAGAATTTTTGACATCAACCGCAAATTTTCCATCGAGGAGAATGTCATGTGTAACCCAATCATCCCCACCAGTTACTTGTTGTAAAGCCACATCCTCAACATGATAGCCTAGTTCCCTAAATATCTCAGCGGCAGCCTTCTCTGCAGCCCTTGCGCAAAGCTTTTTAGCAAACTCTTTCTCATATAAATCCGAATTGGCATCACTTTTTGTCCACAATCTTGCCAATTCTCGATCCGCAGACTCTAGCATGGCAATTACGTCTTTCGCGGGAAGGCTAAATTCTCGATGGCTCACTACTGATGAAAGGTTTGTCATTATTAGGTAGGATCTATTAATAAGAGCGATCCTGCCTTCTTTTGAGGCAAATTGAAAAATATCAGAAGAAATGGTTATACCATCTGGGCATTCTTTCCAGAAAGCGTTCTGCTTTTGCTTAGGAACCTCTTTAAGCAACTGTCTGGTTATCTCACTCGAATTTTCAGATTGGGCAGATAGTTGAATAAGCTCCCATCGCTTCCGGTTGGAAATGTATTGTCTCAGTTTAGCAGACTCTTCTAACAGCAAGTCAGAGTCCGAAACAGTAGACATGAGAAGCGCAATGTCCTTTGGATTGCTAACAGACTTAAGCTTATTACCAATTGCTATTAGCCTGTCAGTCCTATCAACTGATCGAATGAAACTGGTAAAAACCATTTTCCAATAACTGGAATTTTCAAATAATAAACGAAGTGTGGTTTTATCTTTCTCGTATTCTAATGGAACTATTTCAACAGGTTTTGCTCTCTTTCCATTTTTGTCAACAGAAAGCTCAAATGTAACTTTTACGCCTTTATAATCGATGGCTCGTCCATTCCATTGTTCAAGTTCTTGCTCTGATAAAACCCAAATCTCATTATCACTTTCACGAAACAGAGTAAATGAGGATTTTGGGTTAGGTCTTCTGAGTGTTC
>JAACJX010000586.1 GCA_014237545.1 Ardenticatenia bacterium
CCTCAACCGGTTTTGGACCGCCTGGTTCATCGTCGCCGCCTTCTTCGCCGCCCGGCTCATCACCATCCGCTACAACTGGCGCTCGCGGCCGGTGAACGAATTCGAGATCCGCCACGTCTTCGAGGGCATCACGGATTGGATTCCGGGGTGGAAGAAGGCCGAGCCAAACGGCCGGGGGCAGGGGGAAGAAAAAACCCGCGCCGTCTCGCTGGGAGAAGACGCGGGATCGTCGACCGCCGAAGGGCGCGAAGAGGGCCGCCGTTAGGGCACGTGGTTCATCGGGCGGACGAGGTTACCGGACCCGGACTCCGTCAGGACATGGTATTCCCAAGTGTCCCATAAGGCCCAATCGGGATTACCGGTATAACGCGGGTCCGATTCGTGAACCATCTGGTAGTAAAAGGTGGCTTTGCCGTCGTATCCATAGCAACGGATGTTGTTCTGAATCCACCCGCTATCCTGGAATGGATCGTTTTCAAACGTGCCGCGATAGTTGATGATGTAATCACAGACGCTGAGTGTTGCCTGGTCTAATTCGTCAATTGAGGCGACGGTTCCCTGAACACGGCCGTCGCCTAAATCCCAGTACCATTGATCATTCGCGTCATAAGCGTAGACCGACGTATAGTGACCATTCACCTTGACGCCGGCATCGGGGTAGCCGTTGTTGTCCTGGTCATACCGCCCGGTGTGGCCGGGAACAGTGGTCTGTGCCAAAGCCGAGCCGAAGACGGCCGCGACCAAAAGCAATGCCAAAATTAGCGAGAACTTACGCATAAGTAACCTCCTATTTAGTTGTGGAATGCAAAATTTAGCCTGAGCAAACGAGCGGACGCGCCGGCCTGTGCGCCCTCGTCACGATCGACTGTCCCACTGTCGTGAACGCTCTCGATGATGAATCTCGCGGGGATCTGCCCCCGTCGTCTGGAACATTGACTGGTTCGCGGCAAAGAACATCTTTACCATAACAGCTAAAGATTACAATTCTTCTTACAACTGACCCCGTTGACATACGTCAATTTCCCCATAGACTAAAATTATGCGGGCGGCCGGCGGCGATGGCCGGCCCCGCGGCTTATTGATCCCATCGCTGGAGACCAGGAGAAAACCCATGTCACTGAAAAATCGAAATTCCCGTCGCTCCGTCTTGCTGTTGGGGGTCGCGCTGGCGTTGCTGCTGGCCGTAGCCGGCTACACGGCCGGGCGATCGAGCGCCGCGCCGACCGTCACCCCGCCTGTCCTGTCCACAGTCATTCAACCGGCTTGCCCCACTTCCGTCACCGCCGGGTCGGGGTATACGAAGATCGCCGACATGGGCACCTTTAACGTGCAGGCGGCCGAATCGTTGATCGAAGTGACCTTCCACGGCCGCGTCTATGCCTCGGCGACGAACGGCACCGGCGTCCAGTTCGAACTGCGCGTTGATGACTCGCCATCCCCTGCCGGCCGCATCCGGGCCGTTCTCCGCACGGGCGAGATCAGCGGCGGTAGCGGCTCCAGCGTCTCCATGGGCGGCTTCTTCGAGGGGCTGGCGCCGGGGACCCACACCGTGAGTATGTGGGCCCGCACCGGCGGCGGTGGCAGCTTCGCCAACAATGCCATGTACGATCCCGGCTGCTGGTCAAACGACCACGTGCTGGTCAAGGAATACCTGCCGTTCGGCACGATCGCCGTGCCGGTTGTGGTCGGCCAGTGATCTAAACCCTTCCAAAAAGACCTGTCAGGTTGCGGCAACCTGACAGGTCTTCCAACAACCAGACCTTGATCTGTGACATTCGTCACTATCGGCCAACCACGCATGNCGTCTATAATCTGATTTAGTTCCACGTTTGGGATAACGGGCCACAACCGTCTCCATCCTCGTCCCGGCCCCTGTTTTTGCACTCAGCCAATAAGGAGCCTTTCATGTATCGCAAGCCGTTCGTTGCATTCCTGTTTCTTATGCTCGCCCTAACCATCGCTGCCACCGGTCACGCCGCGCCAGCCGAACCGCTCAACTCGCCTGACGTGCTCAATATCGCCTGGTGGTCTGATATGTCGACCCTCGATCCGGCGCTGGCATATGACTCGACCAGCGCCGAGGTGATTGCCAACCTGTACAGTACGTTGCTCACCGCCGACCCGGCCGATCCATCGGCCCTGCGGCCCGCGCTGGCCACCGGCTGGAACATGTCAGGTGATGGATTGACCTACACCTTCGCGATCCGACGAGGGGTCGCTTTCCACGACGGCACTTTGCTGACCCCATCAGATGTTGCCTACTCTCTGCAGCGCGGCCTGCTGCAGTCCGATCCCAATAGCCCGCAATGGATCTTTATTGGGGCGATCATGGGCTACCGGAGCGGCGACATCACTGAGGAAATCGCCAGCGGGGCGTATGCCGGAGACCCGGATGGTCTGAGGGCCAACGCCAGCCCGGCCGAACTCCTGGCGACATGCCAGAAAGTTAAGGCACGGATAATGGCTAACGATGCCGCGGGTACAGTTACCATCACCCTGAATGCCGCCAACGGCTCATTTCTCGCCACTATGGCGACCTACGGCTATGTGATCAATGGCGATTGGGCCAAAGCCCAGGGCGACTGGAACGGCGATTGTGCTACTTGGCAGAATTATTACGCCCCCAATGCCGGTTCGGGCAGCGCGCTGAATGACACCGCCAACGGCACGGGCGGCTTTGCGCTCGTCAAGTGGACGCCGGACCAGAGCATCACCATGCGACGGCATGGCGCGTACTGGCGGCCGCGCCCGCAAATGGCCGTGCCGCTTGAAGAAGTCCACATCCAGATATTAAATTCGAGTTCAATTCCGGCCCTGCTGGAGTCTGGACAGGTCGATTTGGCCACTGTGTCTTCAGATCAGNAGACTGAGCTGGATGACCTTGTTCTGCTCGAGTATACAGGGAGCAACCCCGAGCCGNCCTTGCGCCATCCCGACGGCGTCCTGACCAAGCTGTCGGGCATCCCCTTTCCTTCAGCACCAGCCGACATGGTCATTACCTTCGATATCGACACCACAGGCCCNCGCAATTACATTGGCAGCGGCCAGCTAGACGGCAACGGGATCCCACCCACCTTTTTCAGCGACATCCACGCCCGCAAGGCCTTTNCCTACGCCTTCGACTATGACACCTTTAACGCGGATGTATTTGGCGGCATGGGCATCCGGCGCACGGGGCCCATACCCCAACCGCTGATGGGTTACAAATCCGGCCAACCTGTTTACCAGTACGATCTGACGCAGGCGGCGGCCGAGTTGGCGCAGGCCTGGGCCGGCCAGGCGACGGCCAGCGGTTTCAAGCTCACGCTTGCCTACAACGAAGGCAACATTGCACGCCAAAGAGCGGCCGAATTACTAGAAGCCGGCATAGAAGCGATCGACCCGAAATACCAGATCGACGTCATCAGCCTCCCCTGGCCTGACTACCTTTCTGACTCCAGAAGAGCAGCGATGCCGGTTTATGTGACAGGTTGGATCCAGGACTATGCCCACCCCGACAATTGGGTCAATCCGTATCTCGTCGGGACGTACCCCAGTCGCCAGCGACTGCCCGANTCCTTGCGGCTGGCCTATGAGCAACAAGCGAACGCCTGTTTTGTGATGACTGGCGCGCCTGCCCGCGCTTGCTACGAAGCGTTGCAAGTTAAGGCGTACGCGGATACGACGATCATCTACACCTTCCAGGATACCCTCACCGACTACGCCCGCAGCGAGGTGTTCGGTCTGCTAACCGCGCGCAATGTCGACAACGTGATCGACTACTCGCAACTGNGGAAGGGAGGCACGCCCGCGGTTTCGACCATTGATCCCGCCACTCCGGGCGCGCTGGCCTTCACCGCCGCCTCGGGCACCCAGGTTGAACTGGCTTTTCCGGCCGGCTCCGTCACACAGCCGCAAATTATTCTGGCCCAGCCCGATATCACCATCGCCGGCCGGCCGCTTCCGGCCGACCTTAAGCCGAGTCGCCTGACATTCAGCATCTCTGACTGGGAAATGCCCGCCTCGCGCGCGGCCGATCTGGCGTTTGCTGCCCCGGTGGAGGTAATAATCACCTATACCGGCACTCAGATTGCCCCGCTTATCGAGAGCGGGCTAGTCCTCATGCACTGGAACGGCGGTGCGTGGGTCCCGGTCGCCTGTGGCGATGTGACCACCAACCCCGCCTCGAACGTCTTGCGCGTGCCCATCTGCCAGACGGGGGAGTATGCGCTCATGGGCCCTACCTATGACGCGCAGATACCGCTTATCGTGCGGTAGTCTATCTCCTGAGGCAAGACCTGTCAGGTTTTCTGAAACCTGACAGGTCTGTTGTCTACGGCCGCATCACCACCGGCACGTAGGCCCACGGCACCAGGTTTTCCGGCGTCGGCTCCAGGGTGGGCGTTGGCGACGCTTCCAGCGTCGCTGTCGGCGTTTCGGTCGGCGTGGCCGTGGCGGTTGCCGTCGGCTCCCACGTGCCGGTCGGTGTCGCCGTCGCGGTGGCCGTGTGGGTCGGGGTGGCTGTCGCCGTGGGGGTTCGTGTCGGCGTGGGCGTGTTGGTATAGGTCGCCGTCGGTTGCAGCGTGCCGGTGGGGGTATAGGTCGCCGTGGGCGTCCTGGTCAGCGTGGCCGTGGCGGTGGGCTTTAACGTACTGGTAGCTGTCGCCGTGGCAGTTGGTTTTAGGGTTCTGGTCGGCGTCGCCGTGGCCGTCGGCGTTTGTGTCACTGTGGCCGTCCCCGTCGCAGTCGCTGTGGGCGTCAACAGGATCTCGTCAAACGTCGAGAACAACTCCTGCCGCTCGTCGACTTCCTGATCGGCGCGATAGACGACGAAGCGGTTGTCGGGGCTGGTTTTGGGAGCGAAGGTGTCGCCACCGGCGACTAACGGGGTGGGATTCAGCCTGAACGTCCCCCCGCCGGTGATGCCGCGGCGGAAGACTTCCACGACGCCGGCAATGGCCATATCACCNTGGAAGACGACATTATCCCCGTCGGGGGTGATGTGAAAGCCGGAAACGATGCCGCTGGCCCCGGCCGGCAGCGGCAGGTTCAGGGTCGTGATCGCGCCGCCGGTGACGGCCCGGCTGAACAACTCGAATTTCCCATCGGTGTTCTGGTCGGCGTGGTAGACCACGCGCGTGCTCTCGGAACTGATCTCGAAGGCGATCACGTCGCCACCGGCCACGAGCGGCCCGTTCAGCTTGGTAATCGTGCCGGTGAGGGTTACGGCATACACCTCGTCCGTGTCTACCGCATCCTTATTGGCTCGAAAGACCACCCTGGCGCTGTCGGGGGTGATCTTGAATTCGCCCACGTCGCCGCCGGCGACCATGGTGCCGTTCAACCGGAGCGAGCCGCCGCCGGAAATGGGCACGAAATAGAGGTCCCGGCGCTCATCGACTTCCAGATCGCCCGAATAGACGACGTTCTTGTTGTCCGGCGTGATGGCGAATAGGATGGTGTCACCACCGGTCACCGGCGTTGGGTTGAGCTTCGTGCTCGCGCCGCCGATGATGGGCACGCTGAACAAATCGAATACATCGTCGGTCTTCTCATCGGCGCGGTAGACCACGCGCTTGCCGTCGGGCGAGATGAGCGGCGAGCCGCCGAACACGTCGCCGCCGGCCGCCATCGGGCCGTTCAGCTTGACCACCGTGCCATCATTGATTGGCACGCTGTAGAGCTCGCTGACGTTGTCGGTATCCTGATCGGCGACGTAGATGACGTATCTCGCATCGGGAGAGATGGCGTAGAGCGATGAGACGTCGCTGTTGACACCCATTGTCCCGTTCAGCTTGGCCGGCGCGCCGCCGTTGATCGACACGGTAAAGAGTTCGTTGATGCCGTCCTTGTCCTGGTCGGCGCGATAGATGACGCGGCGGCCGTCGGGCGAGAGCTTGAAGTCCAGCACGTCGCCATTGGTCACCAGGTTCCCGTTCAG
>JAACJX010000095.1 GCA_014237545.1 Ardenticatenia bacterium
GGTACGCAAATGTAGCCGGCGCGATCTGCCCATTGCCATCGCGCTCGGCGAGGATGGCGCGACCACCGTTGCCGGCACGATGATCGTCGCGCACAAGGCAGGCATCGAGCTATTCGCGACCGGCGGCATCGGTGGCGTACACCGCGGCCATCCGTTTGACATCAGCGCTGACTTGCGCGAGTTGGGCAAAACCCCAGTGACAGTCGTCAGCAGCGGCGCCAAGTCCATCCTCGACCTGCCCGCCACCCGCGAAGTGCTGGAGACCGAGGGCGTCACGATAGTGGGATACGGAGTTGATGAACTACCGGCATTCTTCGCGCGCTCCTGTGGTCTGCCGGTCGATGTCAGGCTTGATACTCCCGAACAGGTCGCCGCGCTCATTTGCGCACGCCGGCAATTTGGGTTGCACGGCGGCACGCTGGTCACCGTACCCGCTCCCGAAGAGGCCTGTATGGAGGAAGAAGAAGCCGAGCAGGCGGCCGCCCAGGCGGCTCGAGAGGCAGATGAGGCCGGCATCCGCGGGCCAGCGTCAACTCCGTGGTTATTGCGTCGCGTGGTCGAAATTACCGATGGGCGCAGCATGACGGCCAATACAGCCCTGTTGCGGAACAACGGCCGCGTGGCGGCGCAGATCGCGGTGGCCCTAACGGCGGGAAGAATGGGTAACAAGGCCCAGTGACTGAAATCGGTGGAACTGCCGGCTGTTGACAGGCCATCACGCCAGGCCTATAATTTCATCAACTGAAATAACCAAACAGCATTGACGGAGATAAGTACGAGGCGGCCGCGAGCCATAGAGAGTTGGCGTATGGTGCGAGCCAATGCCGCGAGCGTCGGAAATCCCCTCCCGAGTTGCTCTCCGGAAGCCGGACGGTTTAAGGAGAGCCGGAAGCGCCCGTTATCGCGCACAAGAGGCCTGGCCTGTAATAGGTCCGGCAAACCCAGGTGGCACCACGAGCCCCCTTCGTCCTGGCAAACGAAGGGGGCTTTTTATTTGAGGAGAGACATGATCGATTTAAACCTGATTCGCGAAAAGCCGGAATGGGTGAAAGAGCAGATCGCTCGATTGGGGGACGATAAAGCACCGATCGATGAGATCATTGCCGCCGATGCCCGCCGCCGGGAGATCATCCAGGAGGTCGAGGAGTTGCGCCGGCAGCGGAACGAGAGCTCGAAACAGATTGGGGCATGGATGGGCACGCTAAANAAATTGGAAGGCGACCTGAAACGCGCCGGTGAGGCCTCGCAAGCGGCCGAACCCATTCGCCAAGAGGTAAATGACCTCCAGCAAAACGCGGCGAGTGCCAAAGAGGAGACTCGCCAACTGGGCGATCGCATCGCGGCCNTCGAGGAAGAGTTGCGGGCAGTGGAGGCCAAAGTCGACGAGATGATGCTCTGGGTTCCCAACTTGCCGCACCCGTCGGTCCCTTATGGCCCCGACGACACCCACAACATTGCCTACGCGCCCGAAGGCGCGCCTTTGCCCGCATTCACCGACTTCGAACCGAAGCCCCACTGGGATCTCGGGCCGGAGCTGGGGATGATTGACTTCGAGCGGGGTGTCAAGCTGAGCGGGTCGCGGTTTTATGTATTGAAAGGGTCGGGGGCGCGTCTGCAGCGAGCGGTGATCCAGTTCATGCTGGATTTTCATGTGAATGTCCACGGTTACACGGAGATATACCCGCCCTTTATGGTGCGCTCGGCGATGTTTGTCGGCGCGGGCCAACTCCCGAAATTTGCCGACAATATCTATCGCGACGCCGAAGAGGATTACATGTGGTTGGGTACGGCGGAAATCGCCCTGACAAACCTCCACCGCGATGAAATTCTTGAGGAGGCTGACTTGCCCCTCAACTATGTGGCTTATACCCCCTGCTTCCGTCGCGAGAAGATGAGCGCCGGCCGGGATGTGCGCGGTATTAAGCGCGGGCACCAGTTCGACAAGGTGGAAATGTATAAGTTCACAACCCCGGAAACGAGCTATGAGCATCTCGATTTGCTGGTGAAGCACGCTACGGACATCTGTGAGGCATTGGAAATACCTTACCGCCGTATTGAGATGGTGACCGGGGACCTGGGTTTCGCAGCGGCCAAGAAGTATGATGTCGAGGTATGGGCGGCCGGATGCCAGGAGTGGCTCGAAGTCAGCTCGGCCAGCAATTGCGAGGCGTTCCAGGCCCGGCGCGCCAACGTTCGCTACCGCCCGGCCGACGGCGGACGGCCGCGCTACGTGCACACGCTCAACGCCAGCGGCCTGGCTCTACCGCGTGTCATGATCGCCCTTATTGAAAACAATCAACAGGCAGATGGGAGAATCAAGGTCCCGGCCGCGCTTCGGCCGTACATGGGTGGCGCAGAATACATTGGTTGATTTANNAAAGGCGATTGGTGGGCAATATATTAAAAGCCCGTCCGCGGTGGTCTGCGGACGGGCTTTTTAACATGACCTTGTCGCGAACAAGGCCACGGATGGGAATGAGGGTTAAGCGGCTAGTGCAAGCTGGCCGCCCTGACGGGCATGAACCCGGTAGATGTGGGCCGCTTCNTGGCGGCTGCTNGTCTCCAGTTTCTTGAGAATGTTGTGGACGTGATTCTTCACGGTTCCCCAACCGATTACCAATGAGTCGGCGATCTCCCGGTTCGAGTAGCCGGCGCCGATGAGGCTGAGAATTTCGCGCTCCCGGGCGGTCAACTCATGCAGGCCCGGAGCGCCATCGGCTCCCCAGCCACCGACAAACGGCTGGCGGGACAGTTGNGCGAGCCGNCGCATTAAATGCAGCGCGATATCGGGGGAAACGATTGCCTGCCCCGCGTTNACCGCATAAATCTTCTCCACCAGGCGGGACATTGACTCCTGCCGGGATACATATCCCACCGCCCCGGCCTCAATATACTGNGTAATCAATTCCGGGTCATTACGGATCCCAACCACGATGATCTTTTTATCCGGGTCGCTGGAGTGGACTTTGCGAACAAACTCCAACGTGCTCTCGCCATCCAGAGCCGGGCCTACCAGAAGGACACCCGCATGCGGCTTAAGAAATTCAGCTTCTTCAAAAGTACGCGCACAGCCGGCGACATAGATTTCTTTTTCCTGGTCGAGCACTGTCCGCATTGCGTCACAAATCAATCCGGAATCATCAGCGATCAGTATACGTATCATGGTCTTGTCTCCTCATTCTCTCTATCGTCGGTAGCAAGCAATTGATAGATAGAACAACCTGTGCAATGGGTCTGTGTTTTGGTCTTTGTTCTATATGTCCCCATTATGCCCGTNTGGGTATACCTGCGATATGGGGGAACTTCCTACCTATGGTGGGAATAACCCCTTATTTTTCGCCNTATGGGGCCGTAAAACCACCACGCCCCCTTACTTCCGGACAACTAAAAACCGGGTGATGCTACTTTGGCTTGGCATCACCCGGTCAGGTGGAATCTACAATGCTTGACGTGATAAAGCGCTAATTTCGAGGTAGGAAGTCGGGCGGAATCGTGGAGCTGAGAAATATATCCCCATTATGGACGGCGCGAATTGCCTTGGGCAACTCCTCCGTGGCCGATCCTTTCAGCACGTAGCCCTTGGCGCCTTTGCGTATCGCCTGTTGAATGAGCGCGGCGTTGACATGCATTGACAAGATGACGATGCTAACCGGATCTTGCTCTTGCTTGATCAATTCCGTCGCGTGAATGCCGTCCATCTTGGGCATTGAAATATCCATCACGACCACATCAGGATGGACGGTTTTGAATAACTCAACCGCCTCTTCCCCATTCTCGGCCGTGGCAACGATTTCCATGTCACCCTGATTGGCTAATATTGCGCGCACCCCTTCCCGGACCAGCGCATGATCGTCTGCAATAAGTACTCGAATCCTGCTCATAATATTATTCTTATAACTGTTGTCTTTTTGTATGCTGCGGCGCCCCAAAGTCGAAACTTGAGGTAACTCCCCAACAGTTATGGCTATATTATGGCCCATAAGGGGAATGGAATTGTATGGGGGAATTCCCTACCAATTCCCGCTCAACGTCCCCCGCGTGATCATCAGGTCAGGAGTCCAGGAAGATATACCCTTTTTTGATTGCCACTCGAATGAGCGTGGCCAGATCGTCAGCCTCCAATTTCGTCATGAGGTTGGCCCGGTGCTTCTCAACCGTTTTCACGCTAATCGTGAGCAGGTTAGCGATNGAGGTATTGGTNTGTCCCTCGGNNACNAGTTGNAGCACCTCGCGCTCNCGCGGNGTCAGCGGATCGGCGGNATTGCNGGCGCNNTCCTGCTGCGGCATCATCAGCATGTTCATGACCGACTCCGATATCGTCGGGCTCAGATACAACTTCCCGGCGCTGGCCGAGCGAATTGCCAGCAGCAATTCATCCGCCAGAGCGTTCTTCAGCAGGTATCCTTTAANACCGCGGCGCACCAGCCCATGAATCACGGCCGAATCGGCGTGCATCGACACAATGACAACCTGAGTCGGCACACCCAGATCTAGAATCCTTGACGCAGCCTGGACGCCGTCGAGTAGTGGCATTGACAGATCCATCACAATAACGTCAGGCTTCATAAGCTCAACCTGCTCAACCGCCTCATACCCCGTCCCTGCCTCACCAACTACCTGGACGTCATGACTATTTTCGAGCAAGGCTCGAAGCCCTTGCCGAACCAGCTGGTGATCGTCCGCAATGACAACATTTAACATGATTCTCGCCTATTTATGGATTGAAATGATGGCTCGCGAATATTTCCTATCTTGGAACGCGGGCAATGAGATGCGTTCCCTGGCCGGGGGACGTCGCGATCTCCAGCGTACCACCCACCAGATCAATGCGCTCCTGCATGCTGACGAGCCCTATACCGCTGCCGTTCTTAAACTCCGGCTCATAGGTAAATCCCTTCCCGTCATCGGTAACCCTCAACTCAATCGCCTTATCCATGAGGGACAATTTTACCTTGACCTGGCTGGCGTCGGCGTGTTTGCTGATATTCGTCAAGGCCTCTTGGGCAAACCGATACATGGACAAGGCCACAGTGGTGGGCATCGGCGGTAATTCTTCGCCCTGATAAACAATCTCGATATTGACCCGATTGGCGAAGTCGTGGCAGAGTCCTTCCAATGCCACGTTAAGTCCGAATGCGTCCAGGCCAGGCGGCCGAAGGTCGTGGGCCAGGTTGCGCAGGGTCTCCATGGTACTGCCTGTTAAATCAGCCAAGTCAGCCAATCTGTCGCGCAGCGCGTCAAGTCCGTGTGGCAACCCGGTCCGAATCAGGTCAAGACTAATCTTTAATGAAGTCAACGCCTGGCCGGCTTCGTCATGGAGCTCGCGGGAAATTCGCAAGCGCTCCTCTTCCTGGGCTGTAACGATCCGGTCGGCCAGGGTGCGCATCCTCTCCCGTTGCAGCTCCGCCACGAGCCTGGCTCGCCGTTGCGAATCGAACAGTTGCGCGTTCTCGATGGCTAATCCGGCCTGAGCGGAGAGGATGGTGAGCAGGCGCCCGTCCTCTTCGGAGAAAGCATTGATCTCCATGCAGTGCAGCGTGATCGTCCCCAGCGTCCGGTTGCGCGACCGGATCGGCGCGACAAGCAAGGAGCGCAACCCTAACTGTCGGGCGAATGCCGACGATCGTTGGTCAGACCGCGTATCCCCCACGTTCAGAACCTTCCCTTCTTTCATCGCCAATCCCGCCAGACCCTCGTCCGAAGCGATTATATAAGCGCTTAAATCCTCTTCTGTTCCAGCCACGGCCGCCGGCTCCAAGCGTTCGGGGCGCCCAACCAGCAGGTGGATCACCGCCCAATCAGAGCGAGGNACCAGATCGTGCGCTGTGTTGACGATCATTTCCAATATTACNTGCGGTTCGAGCGTTTGGCCCAGGGCGCGGCTGACTCCCGCAATCGCCTCGGATTCTTGCAGCCGTCGTTGCAACGCCTGATGTTGGCTCACCTTCCCAATGGCGATGGCCATCCAGTTGGCGACCGCCTCGAGCATGCCGATATCATCCGCGGTGAAGGCNTCCTCNCGNCTATCAGTCGCTTCCAGNACNCCCAGCAGTTCGTTTTGCCACCGCACCGGAACAGCGATNATGCTGCCGGGATTATGGCCGGACTGNTCCACCAACTGGTCCGANCGTTGNNCCCGGCACTCTTCGCCNCTNAACCAGANCGTTTGACCNGTTGTCCAGCACTCNCCGGCAATNCCGGAATTTTCANTGATTCGACGGCCAAGCAAGTTCAGTTCGCCCTCGTGGTCGACGGCCGTNATTACCAGNTCGCTTCCTTCGTGAGTGAANAAAACCACTGATTCAGCATTNAACAGACGCCTTCCGGTCCTGAGTACAATTTCATTGATNATANNGAGGTCGAGCGACGACGCGACCGCTTGTCCCATNAGATTCAAACCGGAAAGNCTTTCCACGGAGTGGGCCAACGAGTCCTCCAGTTTTCGCCGGCCGGATATATCTTGAATGATCCCCGCCATGCGTGCCGGATGGCCGGTCTCATCATAAATCGTCCCCCCTGTCGTATAAACCATCCTGATGGTTCCATCGGGCTGGACGATGCGGAAATTTTGCTCGAACGGCATGCCCAGTTGATACGATCTGTTCAAGGTCCGCTGCAAGCTGCTGAGATCCTCAGGGTGGATTCTGGACATGAATACTTCGGCCGTCGATGCGGATGTGTCGGGGTCGAGACCGAATATCTCCCACAACGTATCGGAGTAAGCGGCTTGGGCGCTGGTGTAGGAATACTCCCAATGGCCAATGTGGGCAATCCGTTGAGCTTCCTGCAGCCTGCGCTCGGCCGAACTCAGGTGCTCAAGAGCCAGACGCAACTGGGTGATGTTTCGCCCCTCGGTCACCAAGAGGATAATAGTCCCTTCCTTGTTGCGTATCGGCTTGATCGACAAATCAATGACGACTTTGTTTCCATCTCGATCTTGCGCCGGGACCTCATAGCGAACAAATTCACCCGCCGCCGCCCGTTCCACCGCCGCCTGTAACTCATGTCGGGTCTGATCCGTA
>JAACJX010000191.1 GCA_014237545.1 Ardenticatenia bacterium
CTACCTGGGTTTCAACAAGTAATGTATCCATTCCGTGTCCTTAATCAGCCGCGTAGGCGACTGCCATCTGGTCGGCCACGGGCTTGCCGTCGCCGTATACTGATTCGCCCAACTCCACCAGCATCTCCAGCCCCTTAACTTCCTTGGCAAGGAGCGGTACCTGCACGATCGGGGTCGGGAAGCGCCCGGCGATCTCGCCCAGGTACTTCTGCTGCATGGCGCGGCGCGCCTGCGCGTAGGGCGTGGCCGCGTCGGACGGCGGGATAACGAGGTTGGCGACGACCAGCCCCGGCTGGATGCCCAGCGTCTTCAGTTCCTCGCTGGCTCGGAAAGCTTCGATGATGGGCGTCGATTCGGGATACATGACGAAAGCGAACGTGCTGCGATGGGGGTCGCGCATCATTTCAATGACCTGCCCGAAACGTTGCTTGGCCACGTCATCGGCCACGACGGTATCGACCGAGGCGAAGGCCTTGACGTCGATCTGCTTGCTCCACTCGATGGGCAGCTCCAGCATGCGCAGGGTGTGGCCGGTTGGCGCGGTGTCGAAGACGATGACGTCCCACTCGTCGCCGGCGGCGAATTCGATGAAGCGGTCGAAGGCGGCTATCTCCTCGGTGCAGGGGGATTCGAGTTCCTCGGTCATCACGGCGATGGCCGATTCCGGCCGGCCGCGCTCGCGGGCATCGTCAAGAATGCGCTGCTTGTAGACGGTCGCGGTCGCCTTGGGGTCGATGTTGGCCGCCCACAGATTATCGATGCCGGGGATGGCCGCCACGTCGTTGCCGACGGGGACGCCGAGCACATCGCCCAGATGGGCCGCCGGGTCGGTGGTCAGCAACAGTGTCCTGTAGCCCTGACCCGCCAACCAAACGGCCGNGGNGCAGGAGGCCACCGTCTTGCCCACGCCGCCTTTACCGGCAAAGAACACGACGCGTCTGTTGCCGTTGGGGGAGNCCAGGGGAACATAAGAGGCCGGAGAGAACCGCTCCAGAAGAGCGGGATCAAGTTTCTTAGTGCTTGAACCGTTGGCCCGCGCCGAATNAGCATAGGTGAGGCCGTCAAATAGCAAGCGACCCACCTGACGCAGTTTGTCCGCGCCCTTAATCTCGTCGTCCAACAGGTACATCCGCTGGGTCGGCAGGGGCAATTCGCGCTCGATGCGGCCCAGGTAACAGGCCTGCATGGCCCGCCGTCCGGCGAAGAGGTCATTGCCATCAGCCGCCTGGGGCGGGACGATGCCGTTGACGATAAGGCGGTGGGTGTGAATACCCAGCTTGCCCAGCTCGTCCATGGCTCGTTTGGTTTCCTTAATCGACGTCGCTTCGGGGTGCAGGACGAAGACGAATGAGGTCTGGCTCTTGTCGCGCAGGGTCAACATCGCCCGCTCGTACTTGTGCTTGGCATCCTGGATGGCCGCCGCCGGACCCAGGCAGGTCTGTCCGCTGCCCTGTTCAGCGGCCTCGATCGTCTGGCTCCATTCCGTTGGAAGTTCGAGCAAGCGAATGGTATGGCCGGNGGGGGCGGTGNCGAAGATGACCGTGTCGAACTGGAGCGGAGCGTCGCTGGCGGCCGGCTCCAGAAAGTCTACAAACCGGTCGAATGCGGCGACCTCAGATGTGCAAGGGCCGCTCATCTGCTCTTCCATGACGGCCACGATCTGCTCCGGGAAGGCGGCGCGGATGGGGGCCATGGCCCGGTCGATGTACTCCTCGGTGGCGCGATCGGAGTCGATCTCCATCGCCCATAGATTAGGCACACCTGCGATAGCGGTGACCTGATGGCCGATGGGCTGTTCAAAAACGTCGGCCAGATTGGAGGCCGGGTCGGTGGTCACGATCAGCGTCCGGCGGCCTTCGTCGGCATGGCGCACGGCGGTGGTGCAGGCCATGCTGGTCTTGCCCACGCCGCCCTTGCCGGAAAAAAAGATAAATTCAGCGTTCACGATTGGTTGGCTCCGTCTAGATGAGGTTGGACCTCGTTGAGTGTCGGGTAGGCCCCGACCTTGATGATTTGTCCGCGCACGGCCGTGATCGGCAGCGCGTCCATTTGCTTCTCGCGCACCAGGCGCATGACGTCGGCGTTGTTGATGAACTTCTGCGGGTGGGACGTCATCTGGTACCGCTCCACGCGCAAGCCGCCAGCCTGCAGGGCCAGGATCATGTCGCTCACGTCGAGCAGCGTCTGGTCCAGCGTCGGCCCGCAGAGGCCGGTAGGGCAGCACATGGGGGGATCGAATATTTCGACGGCGAGCGTAGCGTCCGCGGCAGCCAGCGCCTTGGCATAGAGGCTGTTCTCGTCGAAAGTAATAGTATCGCTCATTAGTTTAATCTCCGTTTAACTAGTTTGGCAAAAAAAATTAGGCGGCGACCCGGATGTCGTCGAGGCGCGTGAAGGCGCCTTGCGGACCGCAAGTGGGGCGGCGCGGCTGGATGCGCTCGGGACTGAAGAACGCGCCGAAGGCATCGTTCAACTCTTGCAAGGCATTCTCATTGACCGAGTAGTAGATCCAGCGGCCGTCGATGACGTCGCGCTCCATCTCTACCAGCCCGGCCTCACGCAGGGCGCGGATATGATGGGAGATGAGGCTGGGCGTCATATCGAGGAACTCGCCCAGTTCGCAGTTGCAATGCACGCCTTCCATCAGCAGGTTCAAAATCAATAGCCGCTTCGGCTCGGCCAGGACCTTCAGCCGTTCGGCCAATCGTTGCATGTTGGTGGGGGGTATGAATTCCATATCGTTCTCCGGCTGAAATAGTTCAACCTGCATTAAAGTATATCCTCGCCAGATTTCGCGTCAAGGGAGGTCATGGCCGATTTGTCACCCGTTTCGCATGACAATCGTCACATTCCTCGTGCTCCACCAACGCGTCAGGGGCGATATAATTCAACACCCGCTGAAATAGTGACATCCGTCACCCGCGCAGATGACAAAGATCACTTCTTGCCCGTCGTCCAGAGGTTTATACTCCCACTAGACGATTCAATGAATGTTGAATTATTCCTTTTTGTCCATGGATAATTAATATGAGTGATTTGTGGATCATGACAATCGGCCTGGCCATCCTGGGATTCATCTCCGGAATGTTGGGCCTGGGCGTCGCTTTCGCCGCCGTGCCGTTTCTCGCACTATTCCTGCCGGACCTCGTTCACCAGGTCCAGCCGCTGACGCTGCTATTGAACGGCGTGACGGCGCTGTTCGCGGCCGTCGCCTTTGCTCGCAGTGGCTTCATCGACTGGCCTAAAGCGATTGGTCTGACCGCCGTGGCCACCATCATCGCTCCCTTGGGCTCGCTGCTGGCTCAATATACCAACCCGACGATCATTTTCGGCATCTATCTGGCGGCCGTCGTTTTCCTGGCCTACACGCTGTTCCGGCCGGTGAAGCGCGATCCCAACAAGGTCGCGAACTACCGGCTGGCGCTGCTGGTGACCGTGCCCATCTCCGTTCTGGCCGGCCTGTTGGGCATCGGCCCCGGCTTTTTGCTGATGCCGGCGCTGATCCTGGTGGGTTTCGAGGCCAAGCATGCCGCCGGCATGACCGCGTTGGCCGTCACGCTGCCGTCTTTTTCGGCGCTTTTACCACATCTGAGCACAGCCATTTGGGACCCAACGCTGACGATCGCCCTGGTCGTCGCCGGCTCGATCGCTTCCTTCATCGGCGCGCGGGTCACCAGCCTCTACGTGCCGCCGCTGCGCCTGAAGCAGTTGTTCGGGGTGGTCATCGTCCTGATGACCCTCTATCGCATCGTCACGATGCTGTAATCGATATTGGAAAAGCCGATGAAAGAACAAGGAATGCTGATTCAAGTCGTGGGCGTGGGCTGCGGCGCGTGCCAGCGTCTGGAGTCTGACCTGTGCATCATCATCGCCCAGACCGGTCTGAACGCGCGGGTGGAGAAGATCGACGACCCGCTGACGATCGCCCTGATGGGCATTTTCCACCTGCCGCAGCTCATCATCAACGGCCGAGTCGTGCCCTTTCTGTATCGCAACCGCGCCAGCGTCGAGCGCGTGCTGGCCGAACACGTGGCCATGAAAAGCGAGTAATCGCGGGAAATACCTACCATGCAACCCATACCAGACCTCGAACTCACCCTTTCGATTGACGACCAGCTCGATCAGATCGAGCGACTGGCGGCGGCCATCCGCGCCTTGCCGGAGTACAGCGCCTATTTCGCCGCCAATGACGCCCTGTATGCCGACCCGGGCGCCAACTGCCGGCGCGACGAGTTGCCTATGCGGCTGTATGAGGCCCGCAAGCACCACCAGCCCCTGACCGATGATTTCTGCGGCCGGGAATCGGTCCAGGCATTCGTCCATGCCGAAGTGGAACTGAGCAAAGTGCTGAGCGGCGTCGAACGGCTGTTGAGCCGCGCCACCGGCATCGCCCTCTGCAAGGATATCGACCTCGATGACTGCCCGGCGACGGATGGCCTGCCTGACGCCGTGCGCAGCGAGGCCGTGGCGCTGGGCGAGATGCTGGCCCAGCAGCCGGCCATCCGCACTTACCGCGCGGCCGCCGACGCGCTGGCCGCCGACCCCCACGCGGCCGATCTGGACCTGCGCTTCGAGACCATCCGCATGCGGCTGAAGGCCCGCCAGAGGGCTATGAAAGATCAGCGTCCGGCCGATGTCAAGAACTTTAACACCTTGCGCGAGGCCGTTCTGGTCAATCTGCTGATCGACAAGCGCGACCGCACCCTTGAAGAGGCCCACCACTACCTCGGCCGGGTGGCGGACACACTGAACCGGAAGCTGCGTCTGGATTTCCTGGCTCTGGCTAGAGGATAGGGCTATTCATGTCGAAACGAATTCTACTGCTCATCCTCGCCCTGCTGGTCATCCCCGGCGGGATTGTTTCGGCGGCCCAAGACGACCTGGAACCAGTCGTTCGCGGGGTCATGTTCTGGATGGACGGCTGCCCGCACTGCCACTACGTGATCGATAACGTCTTGCCGCCGTTGCAGGCGGAATACGGCGCGCAGTTGGATATCGCCCTGGTCGAACTCAAGTCCGCGGCCGACGCCGACCGCCTCTACGCCGCCGGGGCGGCCATGGGCCTGACGCCGGACGAGATCGGCGTACCCTTCCTCATCGTCGGCGATCACGTCATGATGGGCTCCGACCAGATACCGGCCGAATTGCCTGGGCTTATCGACCGCTACCTGGCCGAGGGCGGGGTCGAATGGCCGGCCATGGATGCCCTGGAAGGCCTGTTGCCCGCGTCCTCTGTGCCGCCGGCGGCCGCCGCGCCTGAACCGACGAACGCGCCTGCCGTCGTCGAGGTCGTAGAACAACCGGCTGTTGAGCCGGCCGCGCCAACTCGCGTGGACGGCGCTATTGAGGCCGCCATCGTCATGTTCGGCATGATCCTGGCCCTGGCCTTCGTCGGCATCATGCTTTTCCTGGTCCGCGGCGGCGCGTTCCAGCCACCGCAGTGGGATTGGTTATGGACCGCGGTCCCCGTCCTGGCGCTCTTCGGCATGGCGGTCGCCGGCTATCTGGCCTACATCGAGACCCAGGCCGTGGCGGCGATTTGCGGGCCGGTAGGCGACTGCAACGCGGTGCAAACCAGTGCCTATGCCAAACTGTTCGGCATCCCCATCGGCGTGATCGGGATGGTCGCCTATGCCGCCGTGCTGGCGGTCTGGGTCTGGGGCCGGGCGCGGGATCACGGGCTGCCGCGCTGGCTTTTGCTGGCCATGACGGCCTTTGGTGTCGCCTTCAGTATCTATTTGACTTACCTGGAAATCTTCGTGATTCGCGCCGTCTGCATGTGGTGCCTCACGTCGGCCGTGGTCATGACTGCCCTGTTGCTGGTCAGCGCGGCGGCNGCGGCGGCTATCTGGGGACAGCCGGAGCCGGTATCCGAACAGGCCATGGGCTAGCCATCTGTCATGTGATTTATATGACGTTTGTCACTATCCATCAGAGGGCGGCGATCCTACAATTCAACATGTATTGAATTAATGTGGCGGCGAGACACATCAGGCCGCATTGGAGCGAGATTCATGTCCGAGATACTACAGTTCACCGTTGACAAGTTCAGTTTCACCATCCCGACCGACCGGCTCTACCACCCGGACGGCCTGTGGGTGCAGGAGCGCGATGGCCGTCTGCTGGTCGGCGTCACCGACTTCTTCCAGCAGAACAGCGGCGACGTGGCCTTCGCCGAGGTGGCCGAGCCGGGCNCGACCGTGGCCATCGGCGAGCGNCTGGCCAACATCGAGACGATCAAGGTCGANGTGGAGCTGCCCGCGCCNGTGTCGGGGACGGTGGNCGAGGTCAACGAGAAGCTGGAACTCGAAGCCGAGATCATCAACCAGGACCCGTATNACGCGGGCTGGCTNGNGNTGNTCGAGCCGGCCGNNTGGGCGGTNGAGNNNGCGGCNCTNATGNNNCCGCAAGCCTACTACGAGCACAGCCACACCCAGGCGCTGGAGGAGATAGGCAAGAAATGAGCGACGAGAAGAAGATCGTCATCGTGCCGTGCAGCGGCATAGGCAAGACCTACGGCACCGTCAGCCGCGAGGCGGCCTACGACGTGGTCGAGGACTTGCGGCCGGACGAGTCGCGCCTGGTGCCGCTTTCCATGCTGGTGCTGGGCGACGAGGGCGCGCGGGCGGCCGTGGACGGCAGCCAGGCCATCACCATCGACGGCTGCAAGCTGGCCTGCGCCACGAAGATGGTGCGCGACAGCGGCGGCACGGTGGCCAAGGATTACGCCGTGCTCGACGCCTACCGCCGCCATAAGGCATTCAAGCCGGCCGGCATCGCCGAACTCAACGAGGGCGGCATGCAGCTGGCCCACGCCCTGGCCGAAGAGATAGCCGCCGAGATCGATATGATGAAAGGGAGCCAATTCACGGATTTCGCCGATAGCAGTATCAAATCGGCGAAATCTGTGGACACCACCTCTGGGGAGGCAGACAATGCCTGAGTTACCACAGAAGAAAGTCGGCATCATCGCCTGTTCGGGCGAGGAGATGGCCGAGGGGACCGTCACGCGGCTGGCGGCGCTGAAGGTGCTGGAAGAACTCCGGCCCGACGACACCGTGACCATCTGCCTGCCGCTGTTTTTGGCCGGCGGCGAGGGCGACCGCGCCTTTGCCCGCTTCTACCCGACCATCGCCGTCGACGGCNGCGAGCTGCGTTGCGCAACGCGAGCCACGGAGCAGTACTCCGGCAAACCGGCGGCCAGCGTCGTCGTCACCGACCTGGTGGCCGAACGCGGGCTGGCCAAGCCGCAGGGCATGCGCCGGCTGGATGAGGCCGGGCGTGCGGCGGTTGAGGAGACAGCCGGCGTCGTGGCCGGGCTGGTGGACGAGCTGCTGGACAAACGCTGGAGCCGTCGCGAGGGCCACTTCATCGAGGACGAGCCGGGCAACGGCGTGACACAACCGGCCAAGCCGACTGCGGGCTGCGCCTGCGGCACCGGCATCCCGGTGACACAGGTCCTCATCGACGGTAAGAAAGTGACGCTGATCGCATTGCCGCCGCTGATGGAACAGTTCAAGATGGCCGGGAAAATGCCGTCGCCGGAGACAACTCAAGAATTACTGACCCAGGTCGCGCTCTATAACCCGATTCCCGCCGGGCAGGAGCCGGCCTATCTGGAGGCATTAACCACCGAATACGCCGCTTTATGCGGCCAGCTGGAGGTCGCATGAGCAAGACGGCTGTCTACAACACCACNGTATCCTGGAAGGGCGAGCACTGGGGCCACATCGTTATGGGCAACGGCCCGGAGATGCCCTTCTCCGCCCCGCCCGACGCGCAAGGCCACCCGGGTGTATTTACCCCGGAAGACGCCTTCGTCGCCGCGGTCAACACCTGCATCATGATGATGTTCATCTGGGCCNNNGANCGGTACAANCTNGACCTGATCAGCTACGANTGCCGCGCCGAGGGAACCAAGCTNATCGAGCTGGACCGNACGGAGATCTTCACCGACGTCGTCCTGCGGCCCCACATCCGCATNTGCGCCGGNGANGAGAAGCCGGAANTCGTGCNNGCGCGGGTGCGCAAGGCGCTGCAATCGGCCGAGAAGTACAGCCTGGTGGCCAATTCCGTGAAGTCGGCCATCCACGTCGAGCCGGAAGTGGAGATCGTCCAGGAGCAGGTGCTGTTTCCCGGCTGAAATAAAACCGCCATAGTACGTCGCGAAAATAGAGGACGGACCGCGAATGGAAGATTTCGCAACAATTCCACATACTTGTTGAGGTCATTGGATGATTAGTAATCTGGCGCACTGGGGGGAGGTTGATGCACAGGGTCGCCTTGTATTTCCGCCGGACGTGGCGGCACAGTTCGGCCTGGAACCGGGAGCGAAGTTTCGTCTAGAAAACGGCGGCAACCGTCTTCAGATGCACCGGCCTATCACCCAGTTAACCAAGGTCTATATCGAGCCAACAGACCAGTGCAATATCGCCTGCCGCACTTGCATCCGCAACGGCTGGGATGAAAANCTGGGCCGGATGAGCGATGAGACATTTGACCGTATCCTGGGGAGTATCGCCAGGATGTCGCCGATTCCAACCGTGTTCTTCGGCGGCCTGGGCGAACCGCTCTTTCACAAGCGCATCGTCGAGTGGATCGCGCGGTCTAAAGCCATAGGCGCGCGGGTGGAGTTGATCACCAACGGCACCATGTTGACCGAAGGGCGTTCACGCCAGATCATCGACGCGGGGCTGGATTTACTCTGGGTTTCAATAGATGGGGCGACACCGGAAAGTTATGCCGACGTGCGGCTGGGCGCCCAATTACCGAAATTATTGGCCAATTTGGGCCGCTTCAAAAAGCTTCGATCCGGCGGCCATACAGCGCGTCCGGAGATCGGCATTGCCTTCGTGGCCATGGCACGCAATATTGACGAGTTGCCGGAGGTGCTGCGGATCGGCCGTTCGCTGGGGGCCAAATATTTCTCAGTCAGCAACGTGCTGCCCTACGCGGCCGATATGCAAGCGGAGATGCTGTACACCCGTACCTTGCGCGATATCGCCTATATGTCTTCGCCTACCCACGGCAGGCTCAGCCTTCCGCGAATGGACATCGACGAGCGGACGCGTGACGCCTTTATCCAGGCATTACAAAGCGGCTACAACGTCAATTTTGGCGGCAACAGCCTCGGCGGGGCGACCGATGTCTGCAACTTCATCGAGAGTGGGACCATGTCCGTCGCCTGGGACGGCAACGTCAGCCCCTGCTGGCCGCTCATGCACNCCCACNCCAGCTATTTGCACGGCAAGCCCCACATCTCCCGCCGCCATGTGGTCGGCAATGTCAACGAACGCGACCTGACCGACATCTGGCTGGGTGAGGACTATGTGGCCTACCGGCAGCGAGTACAGAATTTCAGCTTCGCACCCTGCACCTTTTGCGGTGGCTGCGAGTTGTCAGAAGAAAATGAAGAAGATTGCCTGGGCAACGAGTTTCCGGCCTGCGGCGGTTGCCTGTGGGCGCAAGGCGTGATCCAATTCCCGTAAAATAGCAGAAACAAAACTTTTTGGAGGTTTACTAATCATGTTGAACATCAAAGTGTTAGGACCGGGGTGCAACAACTGCCACATGGTGGAAGAGGCGGCGCGGGCGGCCGTGGCCGCGATGGGCGTCGAGGCTGAATTCGAGAAGGTGACCGACCGCGAGCAGTTCGCCAAGTACGGCTTGCTGTTCACGCCGGGCCTGGTCATCAATGAGAAGCTCGTCGCCGCCGGGCGCATCCCCCAAGAGATTGAAGTTCAAGCCTGGATTGCCAACGCTCTGGCCGTGGCCTGATTCGCGATGACCGACTACATCGCCTACCACGCCCGGTTGGATGAGCGGCTGGCCGACCTGGGCCGCGAGCTGAGCGCGCCGATGGGCGGCTTCGCCCGGCTCCACCGCAAGGCGGTCGACGACGGCGCGCTGCCGGCCAAGGTCAAGGAGATGATGGCCCTGGCGGTCAGCATCGCCATAGGCTGCGACGGCTGCATCGCCTATCACACCCACGACGCCGTGGCTGCCGGCGCGACCCGGCCCGAACTCATCGAGACCATCGGCGTCGGCGTGCTGATGGGCGGCGGCCCGGGGTCGATCTATGCCGTCCATGCCCTGGACGCCGTCGACCAGTTCCTGCCGCCGGAGCCCGCCTGAACCGGCCCAGCTTGACGGATCGGCCCGCCACCCGTATGCTATCCGCCATTCGTCACGGAATATAGATGCTATGACCCAGAATCCAGCCATCACACCCGAAACCGCGACCGNGGTCGCCGCCGTGCTGAAGGCCCTGGCCGACCCCAATCGCCTGCGCATCTTCGCCGAGCTGATGAACGGCGACACCTGCAACGGCGAGTTGGTGACCCAGCTGGAGCTGTCGCCCAACCTGCTGTCTCACCACCTGAAGGTGCTCAGCGAGGCCGGGTTGATCACCGCCCGCCGCGACCGCGTAGACGGCCGCTGGGTCTACTACTCCGTCGACCCCGCTGCCGCCACTCGCTGGCAGAGCTGGTTCGCCGCCTTCTTCGACCCGGCCCAGATTGGCACGCGGCAGGTCTGCGGCCCGGAAGGTCAATTAGTGCCGGTGGACGGCATCCTCACGACAGTCTGAGACTTGCGGGGGCCGGGACGGCCGATGCCCTCCCCCTGCCAATCTCTCTGTTCTTGCTCCAGGCCAGTTCCCTCGCCATCCACGGGGGAACTGGTCTTTTTTTTGTTGCTGGTAGCCAGCGCCCGGCTAAATCTTTTGGTTTCTTGACTTCTGCGCGCGATCAAATAATATCTATCTATATTGATGCAAATAGAGTTGATATTTACTCTCCACGATGGCATATCATGAACTCAACTGTTCCGGATATTCTCCGACTTTTGGCCAACGACGTACGCTGGGAACTTCTGGCCGAATTGTCGCGCAGTGACCGGCGCGTAGGCGAGCTGGTGGCGCTGACGGCACGGCCGCAAAATCTCGTCTCCTACCATTTGGGCCGCTTGCGCGCTGGGGGAATCCTCCACGAACGCCGCAGCAGTGCCGACGCTCGCGACGTCTACTATCACCTCGACCTGGGCCGGTTGGGAGAGCTATATCGAAATAGCGGCGTTGCGCTCCACCCAGCGTTGATCGACGGGTCTGAAAAAGGCAATCCACGGCCGTTACGGCGGCCATTGCGCGTCCTGTTCCTCTGTACCCACAATAGTGCCCGATCGCAGATGGCCGAGGCGTTATTGCGAAAACAGACCGGGCCACAGGTGGTCGTCGCCAGCGCGGGCAGCCAACCATCGGCCGTGCACCCGTTGGCCGTGCAGGTCATGGCCGAGCGGAGTATCGCCATCGAGGGACAGTTGTCGAAACATATGGACGAACTGGTCCATGAGAAGTGGANCATCGTCGTCACCGTCTGCGATCAGGTTCGCGAGGTCTGCCCCACCTTCCCGGCCGAAACACGCACCATTCACTGGAGCGTGCCCGACCCCACAGCGGCCACAGGCACCGCAGTCGAGCGAGTCGCGGCCTTCCGCGCGGCAGCCGACGACATCAACCAAAGGGTGGAATATTTGCGCGCCGGGCTTGGTGAAGGTGGGGCACCACAGAATTTTTATAAGGAACAACATGAAGGATAGAAAAACGAAGGTCCTTTTTCTCTGCACCGGCAACTCGGCCCGCAGCCAGATGGCTGAAGCGTATCTGCGCCACCACGGCGGTGACCGGTTCGACCCCTACAGCGCCGGATTGCGGCCGACAGACATCCACCCCCACACGCGGCGGGTGATGGCCGAAGCGGGTGTGTCGCTCGACGGCCAGCGGGCGAAGGCGTTGAAGGAATACCTCGGCCGGGAAAGCTTCGGCTATCTGATCACCGTCTGCGCCCACGCCGAGGCCAACTGCCCGCGCACCTTCCTGGGCATCAGCCGCCGCCTGCATTGGAACCTGGAAGATCCTGTGGCGTTCGAGGGCGACGAGGCGGCCGCGCTGGCCAGGTTCCGCGAAATTCGCGACGAGATCGAGGCGCGGGTGCTGGGGTGGATAGGCGACCAGGCCATCGCTGCCGACTTGGCGTCTGCTGAATTGATAAAAACGGATACAACCCAGATTATCGGACAAAAAGCCTGATTACCGACTATAGCATATGGATTACATTACAATTTTCGGCGACATTCATGCCAACTTGCCCGCGTTGACGGCCGTCCTGGCCGATATGGACAAACGCGGGTTGAATAACCGTTACTGCCTGGGTGACCTTGTCGGTTATGGTGTGCAACCAAACGAAGTGATTGCCGCCATCCGCGAGCGANGCATCCCGGTCATCATGGNCAACTACGATCAAGGCGTCGGTCAAGAGAGCGACGACTGCGGCTGTGCCTATAAGGACGCAACAGCCGAGGCACTTGGCAAGCGTTCCATCGCCTGGAGCAATGCCCATACCACAGCCGAGAACAAGGCGTATCTGCGGACTCTGGCGGAGAACATCCCCCTGCAATTGGGCGGCCTGCGCGTCCTNCTGGTGCACGGNAGCCCGCGCAAGGTAAACGAGTACCTTTACGAGGATCGCCCGGCGGCGAGCCTGGAGCGGATCATGGACGTCGCCAATGCTGATGTGCTGGTGTGTGGGCACACCCACCTACCCTACCATCGCGTGCTGCCGAGCGGCCGGCATGTGGTCAACGCCGGTAGCGTCGGCAAACCAAAGGACGGCGACCCCCGGGCCGGCTACATCGTGCTGCGGGCCGACGGCGGCGGGTTGTCCGTTGACTTTATCCGGGTGGCCTATGACGTCGAAGCCGCAGCAGCGGCCATCGAGGCGACGGCAAGTGACCCGCTTGCCATGCCGGGAGAATTCGCCGCCATGCTGCGAATGGGAAGGGGCTAGATATAGAATAGGGGTTCCCTGGCATCAGCCAAGCCTCTGTGTGCAGCGCATCTGGAATGGGGGCCACTTCCTTATCAGGATCAGGCCCCCATCCACAAAGCGCCAGGACTTTGTCTCGAATACCTTTGTCGGTTTGCCCTTCGTTTAATCAACGGACGCGGCCTGGTCATTGTCTCTGTTGATTGATTCAGACGATGCCGGCTGCCACCAGCCCATTGTAGGCATACCCCAGGGCCGCCGCGCCAACGAGCAGGACGGCCAGGACCAGCCCCACCACCCGCCAGCGGGCGATAGTCGTCATCCCGGCGATGGCGCCAATAGAAGTGCCGGCGCCGGTGATCAGAAAGGCCAACACCGCGCCGGAACTCATGCCGCCGTCGAGCAGAGCCCGGGCCAGGGGCAGCGACGCTTCGGTGTTGAAGTAAAAGGGGATACCGAGCACGGCGGCCAGGGCCACGCCATGGGTCTGCCCTTCACCGAACAACGCGGGCACCCACTTGGGAGGAATGAGGTTGTTCAGCAGATATCCGAGATAGGCGAACACAAGGAAGAACACCAGTAACCGGCGGCCGGCAATGGCCGTTTCGCGCCAGAAGCGGCGGCCGGGTGATGCCGGCCGGATGGGCGTCGCCGCGGTGGCCTTCTCGACCGGCCAGAAGCGGGCCTGCCCCGCCAGCCAGCCGCGCCTCTCCAGCAGATGGGCCAGCAGCCCACCAATTATCCCCAAGAGGATCGAGGCGACGAAGAAGGTCAGAGCGAATGGCCAACCGAATAGGCCGGCACTGTAAAGAAGTTCCTGCGGCGAGGTGAGGGGCGAGGCGATCATGAAAGCGATGACCGGCGCCCAGGGCATCATCCCGGCCATCATGCCCAGGACAACGGCCGTCGTGCCGCAGGAGCATAAGGGCGTGCCGACAGCCGCGGTGGTGGCGGCGACAACGCCCGATTTGCGGTGGCGTTGCAGAAAACCAGCCACCTTATGCTGCTCCACGTATACCTGGAGCAGGCTGGTGAGCAAGGCGCTGACGACTAAGTAGGGCCAGTTGACGACCAGCGTCGCCCACACCTGGGACGCTGTTTGAACAAGTAATTGAGCAAGTGCGTTCATTGAATATATTCCTTAAGTAGATTTGAGCCCGGCTCCGGCTAGTAGACCTGGTGGGTCTGAGCGCCGTAAGCTTGGAACTCGTTTCGAAGAACTACTTAATAGACGGGGCACTCGCGAAAAGGACGCAAAAAAGCCCCAGGAATTGGGGCACTTTCCGAAATNGAAGGGGCAATCGCTCTAGATATCGGCCGGACCGGCGGGAACAGCAGAGCCCGGATAGTCGTCGGCGGCGCAGGCGGCGCAGCGAGGCTGGTAATGGAGCACGCGCCCGTGGCGATCGAATTCAAAGTGGCAACAGTCCAGCAGCGCCTCGCGCAGCTTCTCACGGCCGCGCTGGACGCGCGACTTGGCTCCTGACAGGGAGATGCCCAGCCGCTCGGCGATTTCGTGCTGCTTCAAGCCTTCATACTCGGCCATTGTGAGCGCCTGGCGNTATTTCCCCGGCAGGCAAGCGAGCATCGCCTTGACAGAAGGGGCCAGATCGGCCGCGGCGTCGCTGTCGTCGGTCTCGGGCAAGGCGAGATGCTCCGGTACGTCCCCATGTGGCCGGGCGCGGCGGTAATGGTCGATGATGGCATTGCGGGCGATCTGGTTGATCATCTCATCCAGGTCGGCGGCAAACTGATTAGCCACCAAACCTGACATCGGGAAAAGTGCCGCTAGTTCATCAACGATGAGGCTGACCGGCTCGTGCCGGCCGGGACCGCGGTGGCGGATAAAGCTCATCAGGTATTGGTAAGCCCACATCATCAGGAATTGACGGCGCTCCAGATCGCCGACATGCCGGAAATCCAGCA
>JAACJX010000019.1 GCA_014237545.1 Ardenticatenia bacterium
AAGTGTGACCGGGGAATGTGGGGTTTTTGCTTTCTCGAGCCGGGTGAAAGCTATCCGCGGAAGGAAATCACTCCTTCCTTAGATAGCAAAAAAGGCTAAGTGTTGGCGCACCTAGCCTTTGCTTACAGAGGTAAAACCGCATCACCTTCACGGTAGTCGGTGTTGGCGCACCTTCTACCAAACGAGCCCCTTGAGTGGGGAGGGGGCCCTTGGGCCTCCTATGCGGCAAATAAATTTGTCGATAGGAGTGTACACAAGCCTGGAAAATCTGTCAATGAACCAGGTGTTCTAGCCACGCACCTCAAGGATGGGTTTCGTTCAGGCTGTGGAAACCATGCAGCCGGACGCTGGAGTTAACTCTCCGGAGCTGTCGGAAGCGCTGCGGCAGGCGCAGGCGCGGCTCCTCCAACTGAGAGCAGAGCGAGGCATCGAGGTAAAGGCTTCGGTTCTCCCGCCCTGGGAGACCGCCGAAGATGCTACCCGTGCGCCGAACTGGCTGCTGCTCAACGCCCAGAAAGACCTCCAGCGCCGCCGTGCATCTTCCAGCCGTAGCGCAACCAATCTAGCCTGTGTCCCAGCCGATCCCCCACCATCTCCAACCGCTGAGCCTGAATCTACCAGCGCAACAACCTGTGCCACAAAAACCGTCACCGTCCACCCGACCATCCTGCTGGCCATGCTCAAACAGCACCAGGAAGCCCCTGGCCGGGTATGGCTGCTGCTGCGGGCCATCGACCATGACGGCCGTGGCTGGCTGGATGTAGAAGATATCCGCCGTCACCTAACCGAAAATGGCTCGCCTTATCACATCTTCGGCTGGCGAAGGCTGCGGCAGCTCCTGGCCCAGGGAGAAGGGTCATACTGGCATCGCGACGAGCAGGACCGGCTGTGGCTATATGGAGCTCACAGAATCGCCTACAAGCTCGATTCCGGCCGTTTGCAGGGCTTTCCCGTCGAACTACCCATCAGCGCGCTTCTGGGCGGAATTCAGGCCGTCAGAGCAGCTTTCTACGCCATTTTCCACGGCGGCCGGGACAGCAAGCCCATCAGCCGGGAGACCCTCGAATCACTCTCCGGCATCCCCGGCCGCACACAGCTGGAGTACGATCGCGTCGCCCGCGTCGAGCGCACGCACAACATCGCCATCGGAGAGCGTCACACGGCCGAGAACGCGCAAGAACGGGCCTGGCGCCACGGCCGCGCCGCCTTCCATTTCATCGACACCGAGGGCCGGCAGGGCAGGGCAGGTCAAGAATACGTCGCCTGGCACCTGCCCAACAGCTACCGCGCCGATTACCCGCGCCGCTCAAGAGGAAGCAGAAAGCGGCTCAATCGCAAACTCGCAGACCTGGTGAAGAAAGGGATACCGGGGAACGACGACCGAGCGGTTGAGAAGCTCTTCTTCCCCAACGGTGCGCTGGCGGCCAAGTGGTACAATCGCAGTCCGGAACAGGATGCCTACTGGCGTCAGGAGGAAAGAACCCGCACTGGAGGGAAACTCTGGCGAGTCATATCACGGATGCAAAGATGAAGTCTTGTCGTTTCTGGTCGGAAAAAACCTGCGGACATTACTGGGATATTTTCAAAATTGTGTCGCCCTGGTGTAGGTTGCTGACTATGCCGGTATGTACCCGCGTTGGATCTTCGCTCTGACGATCTTCTCCGCCATCCTTTGAGCCTCTTCCAGCGTGGTCGCGTCGTGTACCTGGAGTCTCTGGTAGCTGCTGCGCCGGCTGCCCCAAACGCAGACCACGGCTACTGGATCCAGTAGGGTGGGCTGTACATAGACTGTGTAGCGGCGGTCCATGCGGCGAATTGGATCGATGCGCATCAAAATGGTGTGGGTGTTCATACGGTGTATTATAATCAAGAATTTCCAGGCGGCCGACAGAGTCAAGCCGCATCTGGCGGGTCAGGATTCATGAGGTTCTGAATGCAAAAGCTTCTAGAGATGCTTGCCCAAAGAGCATCAGTACTTTTGATTATCGGAGGAGCGTTCATTATTATCGTGGGTGCCTCGAATGAATTTACTATCAATAACTTCTCGATGGCATTTCCAGATCCTTGGGGACGATACCTCACCATTGGAGTTGGCGCGACTCTAACCGTATTTGGGTTTTACTTAGAAGTGAGAGAGCCTCGCCCGACAGGAATCTCTGGGATGATAGATAGTAAAAGTGAAGATGTGGGACGTGTTACGCATGAATATCTTGAATTCCCTAATCGTATTACCTTCCCTCGAGGTAACCGACTAAAAATTAAAAGTGAGTTCCTCGATTGGTCACAATGTTCAATTATGCTTTGGGTGCTTGTCCCTCCTAAAGGGGAGGGATTAAGAGCGCCTAAGGGACGGAAGAGTCGGTACATCTTGGGCCATCAACTTGGTGGGTGGGAGGCAAATAATGGGGAATGGCACAATTTGTTTTCTCTCAGATACAGGGTTGTTGAGGAAGATGCGATTTGGGAGGTTGCTATTTCAAATGATAGAGCAAGACGTTTGTTACCCCGTATGACTCACCTAGATCGCCTTGATCCAGGGTGGCACCATTTTCTAATTAGGTGGGATTCCTCCAAGCCGGAGATTTCTTTTTGGATTGATGGGGGTGCAGGAGGAAATGTTATCTCTCAGAGATTTCAAGGTACTTGGCCCAGAAAATTAGCTGATACCGTAACCGTGGGGGCATTTTCAGTCAACGGTCGTGAGGATGAGGTCACCTACTGTGAAACACAGCTATGCCGTTTAGTGATAATTAATAGATTTTTGGAAATATCCGATCCCTTAGTTAAGAAGCAACTTGAGGCAAAGCCCTCCGGAGGCTAGCTCGAAGTTAGAAAAGCCCGGTTGATTTTGGCCCGTCCATCTGCTATCTTGCTTCCAATCCTCTATGCCCCTGGAGCAAGCCATCTATCACGAACAACCTATCCCCGACTGGGCCGAGCGCGAGCGCTGGGCCGACCTGGCCTGGATCACCGACAACCTGCCGGCTTTTTATTCAGCGGCGAGCATCGCTTATGAAGCCCTCGGCCGTGGGGCCGTGATCGTCGAGACGACCTATCATACTCAGGACGGCGGCCACCCGGCGGCCTACCTGACCCAGGAACAGATCGCTCGCTACGAAGATGCCGCCATCGATCGCCTCATCACCGGCTACACCCCGGAAGAGGAACTGGTCGTCATCCTGCTCAAGGAAGCCCAACGCACCAGCGCCTACCGCGTCCGCGCCCGATTCCCGGAGGAAGTCACTCCTCTATCCACCCTTCGCTAAACAGCCCCTTGAACCGCGGGTGTATACTGCACTTATATGGGGGAACGCGAGCCGCAGAGCGAACGCCTCAGACGAGGCGAGCTCCTCTGCCTATACCATCCCGGCACCAACGACATCTTTTCCGGCTACGGCCTGGTCATGGCGGACGATGAGCCGGGTGAACTCGTGGGCTTGCTGATGATCGACCGCCCCTTTCCCGCTAACCCGTTCTGGTTGGCACGCATTGAGGAGGCCTACGGAGAGTGCGACCTTGTGCCCATGACATCGACCGGCGCGCGCGGCCTGGTCTGCCGGATGCAGATCGAGCCTGACAGCCGGCAACACCTGCGCTACCTTCCCCCGGCTTTCGGACACCTCCTGCAGGAGGCCCTCCAACCGCTCCTGGACGAACCGCCGGCGCCGACTCTGGCCCTGCGCTGGGATGAAGAGCGCCGCGTCTGGTTGAGTGAGATGGTCTTCCGCAACGATCTACTGCCGGCGATCCGCGAGGTCTTCGAGCGCACCGGTTACGGCTGCCTGGTCGCCGAGAGCAGCCGCGGCATCGTCCATGTCTGCCACGCGTCGGATGAGGACATCGATAACTTCCTCAACAAGCCGGTCGAGGCCCGCTGGGGCCTGATCCAGATGCCCACCGCGCCGCTGGTGCGGCTGGAGTTGCTCGTCTACGATGACCCGCGCGATCCCTTCTGCTTCGAGTCTTTCCTCAACGTCGCCGCACCTGACCAGTTGGCCGTCCTGGCCGAACTGGCCGGACAGGAAGCGCTGTACATGGCCTTCTATGGCGACGACCTGACCTATCGCTACACCGCCGTTCTACCCCATGACGAGCAGCAGTGGCAGCGACTGGATGAGATTATCAGTCGGGCCGAGACCTATGGGGCCAATATTCCGCCGGCAGAACGTGACTTCGACCAGGCCAAGGAGCTGTACATGCGGATCCATCCTTGATTGAATATGGCTGACCGATCAGAATGTCTTTGGGGAACAGCATCCAGTCACCTAAGAGGTAAAATCTCACAAAGCTAACTTATACTGAAGTGATCAAAATTCTCTCTCCTGTATTGAAGCTTTCTATCCATATAATCACTTACGTCTTCTTCAGTAACTTCATTTTCTTCAATTTCAATTCCTGCATATTGAAGTTCGATAAGAAATCTGGGACTGTTGTAAAGGGATTGAAGATGTTCGGCGGTTTTGAACTTCTCTGCATCAAGAATAATTTTTAATTGTTGGCTTTCTAAACCATAGTGCAATAATGTTCTTAGGGCGGCATAACGCACATAAATGCTACTGGCATTTCTTGCTAGCAACAGAAGCGAGGATGTCATTTCATTTATTCTGACCAAATCACCCAGACCGCTTATAAGGGGCGAAAGAAACTCGGAACCAGCATCTAGATCGGAATTTAGAAATGCATCTACATAGTCTCGAAACCAATCGACTACCAGAGGAACCCGATTTGACCATGGCAGAATCGCTTTGACGATAACGCGTGCAGAATCATACCCCCAAGCTTTAGCATCAACTTTGCTCGCTAGTTCCAAATAATCCTTTACCACTTGCTCCTCTACAGTCTGCCAGTCGACTTTCTCCCAGGCTTTGTAGAATGCGATAAATTCCCACCCCCTTGCCTGTCGCCCTTCAGCAATCATGTAATCTGCGATTACTTGTCGAGCCTTTGGGCTTGTTTCAATCAATTCGATCAGCACTCCGCGAATCCTCTTAACGTAGGCGAGTTCGATATCATCCCTAACATTTCCTTCTGACAGATAGACTAAATACATTAGAGAATGTTTTGATAACTCGCTGGCTGAAGCGAGGAAGATGGCGGTTTCAAGAAAGCGAAAAAGGACATAAGAACCCTCCTGAAAGTCAGATGTTTCTTTGTCAAAATGGATTCTAATCTGTTTTGCGGCAGGTTTATAAAGGTCTTCGTGCCTCAGAAGATTATGAAGAATCTGAAAATAGTAGTTCAGTGGGAATGAGAAAAAAGCTCCAAGTTCGATCGACCTTTCTAGTCCCTCCAAGTCAAGTTTCACATTTTTGTTTCCCATCGAAAGCAGTGCCAAGCCAGATGCAGTACGGATGTGAACGTGATCCGAATCTAGCATTTTTGTGAAGACCTCGTCCATTTCAGTAAACGGGTATCTGGCTCGTAATTCCATTAAGCAGACCACAGCAGCGAACATGTGGATGTAAAGACCTCTTTCCCGGTTTGCAAATCCAGATGATCCTTCTTTATAGGTTTCGCCTTGGGTCCGTTGATCAAGGTANTGCTTCTCATTTGCCGCTAGTATCATCTGAACCNCAGATTCTGAAGTTGGTTGGATCGGATGATATGTATCGAAAATCCCCGAGACGAGCGTTCGCAGCCAGCCAAACCACCTCTTATTTACCCGTTGGACGAGGGTGTCATCAGGAGATTGAAGAAGGTCTATTTTTTCCAGTATCGCAGACACGGAATCATTATATGTTTCAGCCATTATGGATCTTGCCTCGTTAAAGGATGCTCTCCGCGCTCAATCAGCCCCAAATAAGGGCTTTGGCCAAGCAGAACAAAAGGAACCACCTTATTGTATCTGCATAACGTTAGATCCAAGAAGTTAAAGTTGATATTCTCGGGGTCACCGTTGGCCCAGAGGCTCTTCCGTAGAGTTAACTTTCCTTACATGGTGCTGAATCTTTATACACTCANCCTAGCTTCTAATCCCAAAANTGCCCCTTGACACAANCCNNATNNCCGTGGTTGGATACGCTNAACTNCNTATGACCAAAGAACNACANCCCGCACGACTGCCGTCATCCGCCGAGACCCCGGCCGGAGAACCGCTGGTCACACTCGAGGGGCTGGCCACGCAGGTCGGCCTGCTGGCCGAAGCCGTGGCCCGGTTGAGCGGTGCCAATCCGGCTCCCAGAACACCATCGGAAGTTCAAATACCTGAAGTACCCGCCGNAGNGGAGGTGGTGGACATGACAGAGCACGATGACAGCATCATTGTCAAAGCCGGGTCCAAGACCTACTTCTTCGATCTCAAGCAGACCCGCGACAACAAGCCCTANNTNCTNCTGACCGANAGCCGTTTCAANGGCGAAGGCGAGGANCGCGAGCGCGTCAGCATCACCATCTTNCCNGANAGNGCCGCGCCGTTTGGCCAGGCCGTAGCCGAGATGGTGGCCCGCTTGAACGAACCGGTCACCGGTCGCCAATAATCGCCGCCGAATTCCCCACTCTTATAAGCTCCCTCTCTCGTGTAACCCTGCCCTCTCTCGTGTAACCCTGCCTGAACAGGCTTAGCCTCCCGTGCCGGCCTTCCCCGCCGGCTTTTTTGTGCTTACTGGCTTCGTAAACTGCCCCTTGACACACCCCTTGCCGCCGTGGTTGGATGGACGTACCTAACAAGTAGTGCCCGGATTGGCCCCATCCATGGCCCAGGAAAAAAGAACCGTCATCAAAGTCCACGCCCCGGCGAGCCTGAAGCACGCCCTGCGCCGGGCAGCCCTGGAGCGCCACATCTCCGTTGCCGCCCTGGCCCGCCTGGTGCTGACCGAGTACCTGAAGGAGAAAGGGTAGCCGATGTCCGTCCACGCAATCGCCAACCAGAAGGGTGGGGTGGCCAAGACCACGACGGCCATCAACCTGGCCGCCGGGCTGGCCCTGGCCGGCTACAAGGTGCTACTCATCGACGCCGACCCGCAGGCCAACGCCACCAGCGTCTTCATCCATCCAGAGCGCGAGGTCGACCCCAAGGAATCGCTCCACACCGTCCTCATCGAGTTCGCCGCCCTCGCCGGCGTCATCCGGCCGACGGCGGTGGCCAATCTCGACTTCATCCCCGCCCACATCCGCCTCTCCGGCGTCGACCTGGAGCTGGCCCAGGCCCTCGACAACCGCTCGGCCCGCCTGCGCAAGGCGCTGGAGCCGGTGCGCGGCAGCTACGACTACATCCTCATCGACAATCCCCCGGCGTTGGGGCTGCTGACGATCAACGCCTTCACCGCCAGCGACAGCCTGATATTACCTGTCTCAACCGGCTACTTCGCCCTGGCCGGGCTGGTGCAGCTGCAGGAGACGATCAATATGGTCCGCAGCACCCAGCTCAATCCAGATCTCAAGATCCTAGGCGTGCTGTGCACCTTCGCCGAGCGGACCAATGTCTCGCGCGACGTCGAGACCCAGCTGCGGCAGTACTTCGGCGCGCTCGTCTTTCAAACCCCCATCCCCAAAAACGTCAGCCTGGAGGAGGCCCACTCCAACCACACCCACGTCTTCGACTACGCCCCGCACAGCGCCGGCGCGCGGGCTTATAAGGCGGTCATTCAAGAAATGGTGGGCCGATGAGCAAGCGATCCGGCCTGGCTGACAGCCCGTTTTTCACCGCTCCCGCTAACAGGGACATGCCGGAGGCTCCACCGACGACCCCAGCGGCTGACCCCGTCCCCGGCGTCCCCTCTGTACGCGGCGTCCTGGACGTACGGGACGAACCCCCCGGACTCCCCGTTCCCCCCGTACGCCCGCCCAAGCGCATCCGGCGGCGCCACCCGTTCGATATTTACGAAGACCAGTTGGAGCGCCTCAAGGAGTTGAAGACCCGAGCCATGCGCCGCGGCGAGGAGGCCAGCATGTCGCGGATGGTCCGCGAGGCGCTGGACGCCTACCTGGATAAGAACGCTTGACTCCTCTCTAATCCCCGCCAATCACACTCACCCTGGACGTACGCGGCGTCCGCCCCGTCCCGTCCGCCCCGCACGGCCCGTCCGTACGGGGCCAACTGGCCGTACGCGACGGACGCGAAAAAGGCGGGCTTGACAAGCCAATTCCCATCTGCTTAGCTGTGGCTGCGCACATTGGAAGCCCTCCCGGTCAGTAGGGGATGTCCTCGGATAAACCCGTGCTTCGCGGCACGCGTGGAGAGCCACCACCAGGACCCAGGCCGGATGAATAGAAGGCCGAACTGAAGCGGCCGGGAGGCCGGCGCTGTCCGGAAGGAAAAGAACGGACGGGAGCGATCCGCCAGGGCGAAGTCGCCAAAACGACAACGCCCCGAGGCGAAAAGCTCCGAGGCGCCGATTGCGAATCTATAGGGTTTGTTTCTCTGAATCTCTCTTGATTTGAACTCAGAGAAATAAAAAAGACGGATTTTGCGTTAGCAAAATCAATATAGATTTTAGCCCCGGCGTGGTCAAGAGGCAGTTGCGGATTGTGGAAAACTCAAACCGGCTGTCGTTGTTCACATGGCCAATCGGGCCGCCTCGCGAACATAGTTTGTATGCAAGGGTGCCCAATCTGACGACTTCCATCCCCACCATTACCCCCATGCGCAGTCCCATCGTAACCCCCATTCCGACCGATGGGGGATATCCCGGCGTGGCGGGCATCGAGCCCTGACGCCGGGTCCGGAAGAGTCTGACCCGATTCGGGGAGGCCGCGGGACTCGCCCCTCCTTTTTAGCCGGTAGACCAGCCAAAAAAGGACGACCTCACCCCGGACCCCCCGCTCACCGGGTCAGGGCGCCGGGGGGCGACCGACGATACTGCGTTCGTCGGTGCACCCCCGACTACCACCGCTGCGCCGTTGGTCCGATTCCGTCACCCCTTCGGGGAGACCGAATCTTCCCAACGGTTCCCTTGCGCCTTGGTTTCACTTCGCTCAACCAGGCGCAGCGGCGCCACGCCCGGCGGCCGGTCACGTGCTCGTCACCCTTCCAGGGTGGCACGTTTCCCGCCGGCCGGTCTAACGCGGTGGTAGTCGGGTGCGACTGCGTCGCCCCCTCCGGCGCCTGCGGCCGGCGACATCTTCCGGGCCTACTGTCGCCGGCCTCCAGCAGCGGAAGCGCCTGCGGCGCACCTATCTTGATAAGCGCGTGTGAGGGGGTTGCCTTTGACGGCCAGAATCCGCCCTTCAACCATGAGGGAAATACCGGCGAGCGTGCTTTGAAAACGCACTGTCTGCCGGTAGGCCGTGGAGTTGTGAGCCGTAGCCCGGCCCATCTATCGCGGCCTCGGGGACACGCCGGCCGGCGACGAATGAGGTTCGCTCATGGGGGATACCAGTTTGGCACACCCGTGTGGCGCGGCCATGCGCCGGCTCCCGACCGCCGGTGGTCATTCCGACCCTGCTAACGGGCCTGCTCGGCTCATTGTATCAGCCACCTTGACGATTCAAGGATTTGCCTGCCGCACGCTGCGCGGCGGCAGTTCCTCCTTGATTCGCCAAGGAATCCGGCTGGTGGATGGAGGCTGAGCAGACCCTATTAATAGCCTGGTCTGCCAAGAAAGGAGGTGAAAGAAAGATGCCGGAAATCTTGAGAATCGCTCCGGACCAGCGCGACACCGGTCGCCTGCTCTGGGAGCTGGAGACGACTCTGGTCGCCATGCTCGAGTTTGACCTGCCGGTCATGCGCGAGCAGTTGGGCGACTCCAACGAGGTGGTGACCTCGTTGCGCGGGTTGTGTGCCAACGGGTTGGCGGTGGTAGATCGGTTGCGGGACGAGATGGCGTAGGGTGGGGTGGTCCAGGGGCCGGGGATTCGTCTCCGGCCCCTTTTTTGTGGCCGCATCATACCACGGGCGGCGGCTCTTGTGAAGCGGGGAATCCGGGAAATCCCGGAGGGAAGGCTTGCGCC
>JAACJX010000021.1 GCA_014237545.1 Ardenticatenia bacterium
GACGTAGGCGATTTTTGTGTAGCGCGTTCGCGAAAGAACNAGNATNAGAACCAGGACAACNGCCCCNACNNCCGCGGACGAGAGTTGCCANTGGTCGATGTTNAGCANTGTATCGAGGGCGCTGGTGATCCGGCCGGTGAAAGGGCTNTCGTACCCGGTGAAATCATCCAGTTGGCCCAGGATGATGAGCAATGAAACCCCGGTNGTGANCCCGACCATGACCGCGTTCGACACGAAACGTATCGCGGTGCCGAGCTTGAATATGCCGGCCAGGAACTGGAAGAGGCCGACCAGGACGACCAGGACGATCAGGTTTTGCGCCCGGGACTCCGAAGGGATGACCATCAACGCACTGCCGGCCGCCACCGATAACGCGCTGGTCGTAGAAACGTTCATGAGCCGCGTGCCGGTAAAGACGGCGGCGATCGGCATGCCGATCATCAGCGTATANAGCCCGCTGACCGGGTTGACGAACGCCAGCAAGGCGTTGGCCATGGCCNGGGGGATGTTAACCAGCGCGAACGTCAGCCCGGCCACCAGGTCGTTACCGATCGACTCCTGTTGCGGCAGGCGATCCTGAACGGAAGTTTTGAGCGCCGCGGTGTCAGCAGCTTTCATAGCATTATCCTTNANTGGTTGCCACGCGCTTATACCCGTTCANGCCGCGGCTTCCAGTTTCAAGGCCAAGGTAACGGCGCTCTCATCGATACGTTGCCGGTCCGCCTCGATTAACGCCCCAGCCCAGCTTTCCGCTTGAACGAGCAGGACGTGGCGGCGCAACTGAAGGCGCATCTCTGGCGACTTATTTTCCTTGCCTATCGCGTCGATCACCTCCAGTATGTGCAGCAAAACAGCGGCATTGTCACAACTGGCATGGCGCAGCATTTCGAATGACGCGACAAGCAACTCTTCAAAAGAAAAAGGTTCAAATACGAGGCGGAGCTGGCCTTCCCGGTCATANGTATNAAGATTCTCCNCNCCCTGTTGGGCGAAAAGAGACAANCCATTGCCGATGTGGTCCAGGCACGTCATAGCTGTGAAGGGGTCATTGATGGCCGGCGACATGGCCCGCACCGCCATTTCGACCAGCTGGTTGACCGCACATTCGACGTCCTGGGTGGGTGTTCGCTGGTTGCCGATGCGAATGGAGCGGCGCAGTTGCTTCTCGAGCCGCTCGTTGAAACGGCCGGCGGGCCAGACCAGAGCGATGACCCTGCCGCGCCAAACATAATCCCCCGGCTTGTGTAGCAGGCGGATGACCAGGTCTTTCTCCTGGGCAAGAGTCAACAGGATGTCGGGGTCGAGGGTCTGGATGTAACCAACGTCCCTGGCCCTGATGGNGAAGGCTTCGGCCTCCTCCATAGCGATCCGCGCGACCTCTGCGGTTTGTGTCGGGTCGTCATTTAAACTGGCCTCATTCGGGTTCTCCAGTCCGACCACGTCCAATAACTCGGCGCCCGCGGCGGCGGCGATATTGGGCGCTTGCAGCATGGTGCTGATGTGTTGGACCAGCAAGATCAGCGTCCCAAATGTGGCCATCATCAAGACCAATCCGACCGTCGCGGTAATTTGAGGTCCTTCAGGCTCTATGTCGGCCGGTAAAATTGTCGTGGCCGCGGCGATACAATAAACGAACGTGCCCACGAACATCCCCAGAACGACCTGGGTCGTGCGATCGCCCAGAAAGACGCGCAACAACCGGGAGCCATATTGGGCGGCTACGGTCGAAAGCGGCAATGTCAGCAGCGTGAAGACAACACCAGCAGTCGCCAAAACCGTCGTGGCGATTGATACGAGCATCGTGCGCAGTTCGTTCGGGCTGCCGGAAATAACCAGGCGGCTGGTCTGAAGGAGTTCGTTGGGCACTTGCCCATCCAGCCCATAAAGTAGCCACGCCAGTGGAACGGCGATCAGCGCCATGATCGCCGGCGCAAACCAGAAGCTAACCCGCAGGTTATCCCAGGTGGCCCGGGCCGTGACCCGGCGCATTGCCCTTGTTCTCATGGGGATCCTCGCTTGCCCATCACCTCTTGGGGCTGGAGGCCCCGATTGAGCAACAGGTAATATCCACTGACGGCGAACACCCATCCAGGGAAGATCAGGGATACCCACAGGGAATAACCGATACTCACCAGCAACACCAACGCCAGCCCATAGGTCACAATGGCCCAGCCACGGTGCATCAGGCCGGTGCGAAGCCAGATAGTGCTCAGAGAGATCATGAACACGCCCGCCATGCGAACAGCATAGACGTTGATGATGTGGAACATCACCTCCCGGCCGTAGGTGAACACGCCGCTTTCGAGAATGGCCCGTGGCGCAACCGCGTAACTGGTCAGTAAGCCGCCGGCCAGCGCCGCGCCGGCGAAAGTCAGGGCCAGAAAAAGCAAGCCACTCCCCAGGAAAACAGTGGCGAAGAAACGATCCTCCACGTCGCCCAGCCGGTCGCGAATGACGCCGATGAACCACAGAAACGCGATGCCGGCGTAAGGCACCAGGTTCAGCGCCAGATCGACCCCCCTGGCATTGGTCTCCAGCCAGGCGCCGCTGTCGGCCGTCGTGTCAGCGGGGATGGCGAGGCGGATCAGCACCAACCCTGTGCCATATAGTAAGGCAAATAGGATGCCGGCGACGGCCGCGGCCCACGGGGTTGTGAGAGATTTGCCCCTCAAATTTCTTCCTGGCTCGTTCATGGCTTCGCTCTGATTTATTAAATGGACTGGCCGGTACCGGTTGTTCGTGAACGTTTAGCGTCGTTCTCAGCACTCATTATGCCTGCCGCCGAAAAACCCCGTCGCCTAATTGGCCAGCAATTGTTTCCGTTTCGGCTCGTACGAATCGCCGCTGTACAAGTACACATCATGCTGGGGAAACGGCATCGTAATGCCCTCGGCGTCAAAACGTAACTTGACCCGCTCCGGCAAATCGCACTGTATCGTCCAGTAATCGTTGGTCGCGACCCACGGCCGTGCGGCAATGCTCACGCCATTATCGCCCAGCGACTGCACGAAAATCACCGGCGCCGGCTCCGCCAGCACGCGTTCGTCGGCCGCCAGAATGTCAGCCAGCACTTCTTTGACCTTAGGTAGTGCGTCAGCGTAACTTACGCTGAACAAAAAATCGACGCGCAACTGCCCCAGGCGTGTGTAGTTAATTAAATTGTTGCCTTGGATCTTGGAATTCGGAATGGTGAGTTCCCTGTTATCCCCAGAAACGAGCACCGTGCTGAATAACTGTATTTCCTTGACGATGCCCATCACGCCGTTCGCGTCGATCAATTCGCCGACTTGGAAGGGCTGAAAAATCATGAAGACGATCGTTGCCGCCAGATTACTGATTGATTGTTGCAGGGCAATGCCAAGAATGACCACGATGACCAATGAAGCGGTCAGCAAGACCTCTATCGGAAAGCCAATCAAGGCCAGCGAGGAGATCACCACCACCAGCATAATGCCGTAGTAGGCGGCCAATTTCAACAGACGCGCCATCGATGGGGCGAGAGAAGTTTTGGCCAGTGACGCGTCTAGCGCAGAGCGTGCCCGGCGCGCCAGCCATCGACCCAATAGGAATACCCCGATGGCCGCGGCGATCCGGAGCGCAATCCTGAGGAGTTCGTATTCACTCAACGGCATCAGATTCTCTTCATCTCATCCAGACTGTCGCCTTTACGGCGGCGAGGAGGCTTGCGCCTCATACGCTTGCACGGCCGCGCGCACCGTCAGGTAAATATTTTCCTTGCCCAACCGCTTGGTCAGGCCGGTCAAATGCAACATCTCGCGCAGCGGTTCATTCGGCCGCGCTACCCACAATTCGATTCCCACTCGCTCCAGGTCCGCGTCCAGGTTTTCTAATGCCTCGGCCGCCGTCGAATCGAAATCGCTGA
>JAACJX010000115.1 GCA_014237545.1 Ardenticatenia bacterium
AGGGGTTCGACGCCGTCGCGGGCCATGGGGGCCAGGATCAGCCGCAAGTCTTCGAACGTGTAGCCGAAGGCATGCTGCCGAAGCACGACGGTGTCGTGGGCCGGCGCGCGCTCGCGGCCGCCTTCTGGTAATTCCTCCAGCGGGATCATATTGGCTTCCAGCCATTGGGCATAGGGATTCCCGGCGGCCACGCGCTGTTTGATCTCGTCGTCGGCCACGATGCGCCCCTCGACTGTGTCGACCAGCAACATCCGGCCGGGCTGGAGGCGGCCCTTGAAACGCACGCGCTCGGGCGGTACGTCGAGCACGCCNANCTCGGAGGCCATGATCACCCGGTCATCGGTCGTCACGTAGTANCGNGACGGNCGCAGCCCGTTGCGGTCGAGCACCGCGCCGATCATCCGGCCGTCGCTGAANACAATCGACGCCGGGCCGTCCCACGGCTCCATCAGGGCGCTGTGGTAGGCATANAANGCGCGCAGGTCGGCGCTCATCTCCCCGTCCTTCTCCCACGGCGCGGGGATCATCATCATAACGGCATGGGGGAGCGAGCGCCCGGCCAGCGACAGGAACTCCAGCGCGTTGTCGAACATNGCCGAATCGGTGCCGTCCTCGTCGATAATGGGCAACACCTTGGGCAGATCGTCGCCGAATAGATCGGAGCGGAACAGCGCTTGCCGGGCACGCATGGCGTTGACGTTGCCTTTGATGGTGTTGATCTCTCCATTGTGGGCNAGATAGCGGCTGGGATGGGCGCGCTTCCAGGCNGGGAAGGTGTTGGTTGAAAAACGGGAGTGGACCAGGGCGATAGCGGAATCAACGAGCGGGTCGGACAAATCGGGAAAGTAATTTCGAAGTTGCTCGGCGAGCAACATACCTTTGTAGACAATGGTGCGACACGATAGGGATGCGATGTAGAAGGCGGCGTCCCCGGCCACTTCGCCACAGTCGATCTGCTTTTCGGCCAGGCGGCGGATGACGAACAATTTGCGCTCGAAGTCCAGTGGATCGCTGTCCAGGCCCGGGCCGCGGCCGATGAACACCTGGCGCATGAAGGGCTCGCTGAGGGCGGCCGTCGCCCCCAGATCGGCATTGTTGGCCGGCACGTCACGCCAGCCTAGAAGCGACTGCCCTTCCGCGGTGACGATAGCGGCAAACGCCGCCTCGCATTCGGTTCGCCGAACTGCATCACGCGGCATGAACAGCATGCCCACGCCGTACCCGCCCGGAGGAGGGAGCTGGATATTCAGTTGTTGCGCTTGTTCGGCAAAAAAGGTGTGGGGAATTTGAATCAGGATGCCCGCGCCGTCGCCGGTGTTAAACTCCGCGCCGCGCGCGCCGCGGTGGCTCATGTTCTCCAGAATGGTCAGCCCATCGGCGACAGTGGCGTGCGACCGCCGGCCCTTGATATTGGCGATAAAACCAACACCACAGGCTTCATGCTCGAATCTTGGATCGTACAAGCCTTGCTGGTGAGGCTCCTGGCTGGCTTTCGGCGAGTCCTGTGCGGAGTGGCGGTTTCTTTGTCGTTTTCGGGAACGCCCCATGCTGTTCTTCTCCTGTTACCGGCCTGGCCACCTGGATTGGCCTTCAGGCGTTCGTCGCGAGCGTCGCGACGGCAGCTATTAATGTACGGACCCGCATCTCACGGATGCGGAACGTTTATAGTGTAGCGGCTACTCCCTCAAATGAATTCATACATAATTCACAAATTAGGTAGGGCCGTCATTATGAAATATCGCGGATTGACACGCGGCGTCATTCGAGTATCATTTACGCTTGTGTTCATCGACAGCGCGCCGACCGGTAGGCCGCCGGATGAACCGAAAAGCATACTCATAAGGCCACGACGCCTCGCGCACGACCATCAGGACGTGCGGCGGGGCGTTTTTCATTTCTTGGCCTGTTGGCGAAACTGATATTTTTTATGNAGTCATATTCGGAGGAGAACGATGAAAGCGATTAAACCGGGCACGTTTCGTTCGATACGTAGAATCGCCAATTTTGCGGCCGTCTTCGGGCTGATGCTGGTCTTCTCCAAGTCAGCGCTCGCTCAGGAAGCTGGCCCCGTAGCCGATCCGATTGATACCGTCTGGGTACTCATTTGCGCCGCTCTAGTCTTCTTCATGCAAGCCGGTTTTGGATTCTTGGAGGCGGGGCTGGTGCGGTCGAAGAACGTTGTCAATATCATGGCCGAGAACTTCATGGACACGACCATGAGCACCCTGGCGTTCGTTATCGCCGGATTCGGCCTCATGTTCGCCAGCGGCAATAATTTTTTCGGCACTGAGTGGTTCTTCCTGCGCGGNCTGCCGGAGGTGTATCCNGGGCTGACCATTCCCTCGCTGGCCTTCTTTTTCTTCCAATTTGCCTTTTGCGCGGCCGCCGGCACCATCGCTTCCGGTCTGATGGCCGAGCGCACGGATTTCAAGGCCGACCTGGTCTACAGCTTCTTCGTCGCGCTTATCATCTACCCCANTTTCGGCAAGTGGGNCTGGGGCGGTGNGTGGCTGGCGCAAATGGGTTATCTGGATTTCGCCGGTTCGTCGGTCGTGCATCTGGTCGGCGCTTACGTTGGCCTGGCGGGCACGCTCATCCTCGGCAAGCGGCGCGACAAGGTATTCGGCCGGAACATACGCGGTCACAACATACCTCTTGCCGCCCTGGGTACGTTCATCCTGTGGTTCGGCTGGTTCGGCTTTAACGGCGGCAGCCAGCTCACGGCCGATCCCGCGCCGCTTTCATTGATTATCGTGACGACTGACTTCGCCGCCACCACCGGAGCTATCGTCGCCATGTTCCTTGGCTATTTCTACTCCCGAAAGTGGGATGTCAGCATGGCCTTTAACGGCGCGCTGGGTGGTCTCGTGGCCATCACCGCCGGGGCGGCTTTCGTCACGCCGATGGCGGCTCTGGTCATCGGGGCCATCGCCGGGGCGATCGCTTACTATGGCATTCTCTTCATGGAAAAGGCGAGGATAGATGATCCCGTGGGCGCGTTCCCGGTTCACGGCATGAACGGCATGTTTGGCATCCTGGCCGTCGGCATCTGGGCCACGGACGGTCGCGGCCTGCTCTCCGGCGGTGGGTTCGAGCAGCTGGGTATTCAGGCAATAGGCCTGCTGGCCTGCACGCTCTGGGTGCTGCCGATGTCGTTCGCAATGTTTAAGCTTATTGAAAAAACAATTGGGCTGCGCGTCAGCCCCGAAGTGGAGGATGAAGGCATCGATTTGGCTTACCACGGTGTCGGGTCCTATCCGGAGTTCGCGAGCAACGGCGCGGATTTCGGTTCGGCCACTGACCCTGTGTTGCAGCCCTATTCGGCCGGCACTGATTGACCCATGATATATTGATAAGTACACCATAGCCTTCGCAAGCCCTTTTGGTAATAACGGGCCCGGCCTTCCCCTCAAGAAGGTCGGGTCGTATCTCTTGTAAACCATTCATTCATTGGAGAATAGAAAAATGAAACCCGCAGACGTAATGAAGTTGATTAAGGACAAAGGTATCGAGGTCGTCGACGTGAAGTTCACCGACCTATTTGGGCAGTGGCAGCATTTTTCCTTGCCGGTGGAGCACTTTGGCGAGGAGGAGGCCTTTGAAGAGGGCCTTGGCTTCGACGGTTCGTCCATTCGTGGCTTCCAGAGCATCGAGTCCAGCGACATGGTCCTCGTTCTGGATCCC
>JAACJX010000309.1:0-714 GCA_014237545.1 Ardenticatenia bacterium
AGAGCCATCGAACCGATGGCTAGGGGAGGCGGTCAACAGCCCTCCACGATTTCTATATAGGGGTCCTCGCTAAATCTCAGCGTCTGATCGCCGACATTGGTCAGCTGAAAGGAAGCCGTTGCTTGCTGGTTGAATTTCATCACGCCCAGGTCGATTTCCTCCTGATCCACTTTCAAGCTGGGCGCGCCAGTAACTTCGATTTCAGCTTCTGGCGGAGCGTCCTTGCGCAAGACAAAGAAGACAAGGCCCGCCAAGAGCACGAGGCTCAGGCCGAGCAAATACGGCACCCATTTCGGTTTCTGCACCTTTGGTTTCTTAGGTTTCTGTCTAAACTTCCTTTGACTCATGGTTCATTCTCCAGCTCAAACTGAAAAGTCCACAAATAAGCAACTAAGGCCCACGTTTGTTCTTCGGTGAAAATGGGCCCCCAATAAGGCATCCCCGTGCCCATGCCACCCCGCACGATCTTGCCATGGAGTAGCGCCGGACTGGCTGCCAACATGGTTCTTGGGTCGGTGAAATCCGTCGGGCGTTGGGTCATCTCCCCTGGTTGCATGTCGGCGTGATCGCCGGAATTCGAAGGATCAAGGACATTGGCAAAGACGCCGTTGCCATCCCCCTCTACGCCATGACAGGCGGCGCAATTAGCAGCGTAGAGTTGCCGGCCTACTTCCAAATCCAGTGGTGTNNNNTTNGATTGNNAANNANATGCCA
>JAACJX010000309.1:719-3847 GCA_014237545.1 Ardenticatenia bacterium
TTNCACAACTCCTGGTCTGTCAAAGACGAAGCTCCGTTTTCTTCTCGGAGCGCCTGCCAAAGCTCGACTGGGCTATGAGACCTGTAATACGCCTGGCCCTGGAATTCAACTGGGACAGTCGCTTTGAGGCTTGCACCCCGTTGGGCCGATGGCGTTTGTTCGGGAATGATATCAGTCTGGTGCTTGGCGTCGATGTCCAGGTCGAGGGTCACATAGAGAGGAGGCTTGACAGGCTCACTTAGCGCCTCCGGGCCAGTCACCTCGATGGTCCCCCGCATACGCCAATGATTAACGCTGCACCAGCGTGTGCAATAGAAGGTGTATTTGCCCGGTTTGTCGAAGGTCAGAGTGACTTCAGTCACCTCGCCGGGGAAAATGTCTACCGGGGGTTGGTCGCTGTGTCCTACCGCAAACCCGTGCATGACGTCATCTGAGGTCAGGCGCAGATGAAGCGGTTGACCTGCCTCTACTGTCAGGTTTTCTGGCGTCCAGCCGCCGGTCTCTGCCATGCGGGCATGGATTACAACGCCGCGGGAGCGCAACCACCATGCGCTAAGCGGCAGCGCGACAGCGGCGACCACCAGGACAATCAGGATAATTCTGGCGAGATATTCCTTGCGCNTAGGTTAGCCGACCAATAGCCAAAGCATTGCAAGTGTGAATGCCAGGCAAAACAGATGGATTGGCAATGAGTGCCGGCCGTTAGCCAAGTTGTTGATCTTAGGGAGGCGCTGGGCAACTTTGATAGACCAGAACAAACCTATCATCAACAGAGTTACCTGAAGAGTTGAACTAATCGAAGACACATTGAGCGACCCGCTAACGTCAGCCGTACCAAACAAGTTCCAACCCCAACCCAAAGGATCGGAGAGAACGGCAACAACATAGTTGAGCTTAGGAAAGGCAAAGGAAATAGTGAAAGCAATCCAAGCGAACAGGCCCAGGGGCAGCAACACCTGTGCGCGGCTGGCAATCGCCCGTCGCAGACGATCCTTGCTCCGGGGCCGCCCTTGATCTGTCCAGACCGCGAGTGTAAAAAGGCCCGGCATGATCACCAGGTTGAGGATCAGAAACCCCAGACCATAGACTAACCAGGGCAACGAGCCAATGGCGAACGCCGCCGATTTCAAGTCGCCCCACGGCCCGGTAAAAACGGCTGAAAAGGCCAGTGCCGATCCCAACATTACCAAGGCCAGGAAGGCTTCATCCAGGCGGTTGGAGGGCCGAGAATTCGCCTTCTCGCGGGCCAGATCTGTCCCGAATGGGCGTAAATTCACGGCGACATTATCAGATGGACAGGAACGGAGGCATTCCATACACAGCCCGCATTGAGAGCTATCCTGCAGCGCGACGAGATAGAGTCCCCAGGGGCAGTTCTGGTAGCAACTCTTCTCGCTGTGTGCGGCGCAGATAGCCCGATCGACCACTCGCACTTCAACCGGCGCGGCTTTGGCATAGATACCGGAAAAACCGCCGATGGGGCAGACATAAGAGCAAAAGGCGCGCTTCTCGAAGACCAGGCTTAAGGCTAAAGCCAATCCAAACAATCCCAGCAGAACCCAGGCAGTAAGCCGGGCGTCCGTCAGAGTTACTGCGCTAAACAAGCCGATGATTAGAAAACCACTGGACTGAAGCCAGGAGCCTTTCAATCGCTTGGGCCAACGCCGGTTCAACCCGATGTGCCGGCCGCTCTTCTTCAAGATGCCTCCCTGCTGCAACCACTCTCCCGGCAGGGGAATGGGGCAAATACTACACCAGGAGCGGCCGCCCAAGGGGATGAAAACAAGCTTCAGCGCTGTCCACCAGGCGATCCACACAAAGATGATGGCAAAGTTATGACTGCCCACGCGCGAGCCGATTAACCCGGCGACGATGGTGAAAACGAATCCAGCTAATGTGAGGGTCCGTAGCAAAAACTGCGGCCAGCGGCTCGAAAGAAGATGGCGAATGCCGGGAAAACGATACAGATTGATCCGCTGTGGAATAGCGCGACGCTCTCCTCCTAAAAGGTCTCTTTCGCCTTGGACGACCGTTTCCTGCCAAACAACTTGTTGGACTTTGTTCACTTCCGCGATCCCCGGATGGCAGCAAAAAGCGCCAAGCCTGTCAACAGCACTCCGCGCCAGAACAAGTCATTCCGCCCAACCTGGAACTTGCCAATCATAAATGGGTGCATATTGCCGCAGGTGACGGAACAGCGAAAGCGAAAAGTCCCCTGCCGGTCTGCCGTAAAAGACAATCGAGCCGTCTGGCCGGGGTCGGAGATGGTTTCAACATCGTAGCCATCAATGGCTAAGCCATGGACAACATCTGTGGCCAAGAGTTCAATGGTTACTCGGTCGCCAGGATTGACGGAGAGCACGGCCGGGTTATAGGCAAATTGGCTGGCCTGGACGCGAAACGTTCGCTCGACGGGGGTCACGCTAGTCTGTGGTACAGGGAAAAATAGAATGAGAAGAGCCACAAGGGCCATAGCGGCCCAACGACTTATTGTGCTCCAATTGTTCCGAAACACGCTCATAGAGTGCCGCCTCTACCCCCTCAGGGCATGTTGGAAGGTCCGTATTGGGCGTAGGTCTGATCAACGTAGGTCTTTATCTCGCCTGCCGTTTTACCTTGTTCAAGCAGTCGCATCGCATCCTGGGTAATGTCTACGCAAATAGAGCAACCCAAAGCATGCGAGTCGTAATTGATCGTGCCATCGCTCTCGACTTCCGAGACATAGCAGGCGTAGTTAGAAGTGTGGCCCATTGCCCCGCACCCACAATAACAGGGGAGCTGCTTCATCACATCGGGGTTTGCCACATTGAATTGATACGCCTGCTGGACAGCTACCGGCGCGCTCTTTACGTCCATCGGCATAGAATCGAGGGAGGCCATCGCCAGGTCATGATCTTCGGCTGATGACTCTCCACTGCATGCCGTCAGCAGACTGGAAAAGACAATTAACAACGCGAGCCCCACAGTGGTAAATCGGCGAATAAGTAGAGGCATGAAGAACATCTCCAATTTCAGAGCGAATGTTGCTATTGTAGAGATAGTGCTGTGTGGTTTACAGCGCTAAATGGCGTATTTATGGATACCTGGCAAAACACTAAGCTGAACGGTTGTGCCGCCGCGGCACAACC
>JAACJX010000308.1 GCA_014237545.1 Ardenticatenia bacterium
AGAGAGAAAAAGCCGTGGTCTGTTGTCCGGTCCATTCCTAATTGCTAATTCGTAATTCCTAATTCCTGATTGTCTTCCCCGCCATCCACAACCCCGCGCGAAGGGATTTCCGCTCTGGGTACTCGGCTCGCAAGTGGTAGCCGTCGCGCTCGATAAGGCCGGCTACNTACTCNAAGCGGGCGATGTAGGCTCGGCCNGCCAGCCGGCAGCGGGCNTTGCCCACCTGGGCGANGAAATCGCGCCCCTCNCNNAAGCAGNCGCGGGCCAGCNCCACNCGCCCGGCCACCCNNGCCCGGAAGGCCGGGTGGTCGCGGTCGTCGGGGCCGATGCCATTAGCGGCCAGGTAGTCGGCCGGGATATTGACGTAGCCGTTGGCGCAATCCTCGATCAGGTCGCGCAGCATGTGGATGACGCACGCGCCGCGCACGGCCGCCGGCCGCCCTTCGCCCCGCGGGGCCGGACAGTTGTGGCCGATGAAATGGAGCAGGGCCTCGATGACTCCCGTGGCCAGCATATCGGCGTAGCGGTCCAACTCGGCGGACGAAATGAGCCGGCCGCGCCGCTCCACGTCGAAGGCCATGACCGCCATCATGTTGTCCAGATAAGTCCGCAGNCCNCTGTCCGGCTCCACGTCCCCGNCGATGAGGTCGGCCAGCAGTTGCTCCTCGCGGCACAGGTCGCCCGGCATCCGGCGGGCATANGCCGCCTCGACCAGCACCTGTTGCCGCCGCAGAAACGCCGCCCGCTCGGCCGCGCTGCCCTCTCCCTCGTCGATGCGGTCGTCGATCCAGCGGAAGTAGGCATAGGCGCGGTAGGCGTCAGCGCGGCGGTCGCGGTCGGCCAGGAAGCGGATGGTGTAGTAGGACTGCGCACTGGCGGCGCGGGTCATCTCGGCCGCCAGGCGCGCTGAGCTTTGTTGTCGTGAGACAAGAGTGGAGTTAAGGCTTCCCGAAAGTGTGGACATGGCGCTTCTCGTTGGGGGTTATGATGATCTCGGTCGTCCGGTCAGACGATGATGACAAGAGCGCGTCGCCCTCTCGCACCGATGAAATGATATAACCATCCGGCCCGCGCTGTATAGTGACGAAAATCACCCGTTGACGACAGACTAATAAGGATTATTACCCACGCGCCCAGATTGCCGCCCAACCTTCGATGTCATAACCAATTGATGACGAATATCACTTCCCGAGGCTACAAATTCTATGGTAAAAATCATATGGAGATGGCCATTCCCTCTCGTTCCTGTTCAATCGTAAGGAGACAAATGCCAGGTTCACCGGTCAAATCCGTTCCTCCGCCTGATACTGTCGGTAATCGCTTATGGCTGACCGGTTTCTTGCTGAGCCATCAGTCAAGCATTCTGCCGCGCTTCGCCAACTACTTTGACAAGCTTGCCTGCTTGCCCGGCCGCGCGCGGCGCGCCCTCCGGCATCATTTGGCCCTCACCGTGGCCGGCGCGGCGCTCCTTCTGGCGCTAGCCCAGCCAGCCTATCCCGCGTCGGGTAACGCCATCACCGTCGCCAACGGCACAGTCTACATCGATCCCGAAGATGATCTGTGCTCATTGAGCGAGGCCATCGAGAACACCATCGACTATCCGTATGGGAATGGTCACATCCACAGCGACTGCGCCACGGGCAACCCGAACGGAGCCGATACCATTATTCTGCCGCCCGGCGGCGAATTCCTGCTGCTGGGCGAGCAGGGATATGCGTACTTCAACTCCCTCGGTCTGCCGGCAATTCGTTCGGATGTCACCATAATCGGCAACGGGGCGATCATTCGCCAATACCCAGCCTCAAACCATCCACTCAACCTGCTGACCGTGAGCCGGAACGGCAAACTGACGGTCAACCACGTCATCTTTGCCGGCGGCCAAAGCAGAGGCAACGGCGGCGCCATTCATGCCCTTGGCCCGCTTACTGTCCGGAACAGCGCCTTCCTGAACAACACCGGTTCGGCGATCCGCGCAGAATCTACATCGCTCATTGTCGAAGGGAGCGTGTTCTCCGGCAATAGCGGCGATTTTGGCGGCGGTATCCTCGCTTTCCATACCGATTTGACCCTAAACGACAGCACCCTCAGCGGCAGCAGCGCAGCCTGGGGCAGCGCCGTCTACGTCCGGCGCGGCACGGCGATCATAAACGGCACGGTCTTTGAGAACAATGTCGTTCCGGGCGGCAAGTATGGCGGCGCTTTGTTTCTGGGCGACACGCCCAGCGCGACTATCAGTCGGAGCCGCTTCACCAACAACAGGGCGGGGAATCCGCATACGTATGGCTACGGACCCACGGCCGGCGGCGCGATCACCATCATCAATGGCAGTTGGGATGTCAGAAGCCAGATATTGATCAGCGATTCCATCCTCAATGGCAATTCAGCGAAGTCCGGCGGCGGCCTCTACGTTCGCGGTGGTAACGTGAAAGTGCACAGTACGACGATCAGTGGCAATGAAGCGGTCTACGGTGGCGGGATTCGAGCCAGGGAATGCCATCTGCGGCTGCAAAACAGTACCCTCTCCGGTAACAAAGCGTTCCGCATCGTGCCGCCTGAAGGCGAAGGGCCGTCCTATGGCGGCACCGGTGGCGGCTTACAGGCTAGCGAATTATATGAAGTGTCGATTTATAACTCCACCATCGCTGGTAACAAGGCCGACACCGCGGGTGGTGGCGTTTGGGGTGGATACTGGATCGACGCCTTTGTGGCCGAGCGTGTCCTGATCACCGGCAATTCAGCCCCACAAGGGCCACAACTGACCTCCATCCACAGTTCAACCGATATCACCGGCGGCTTCAACCTGTTCGGCGCGAACGGCGACGCGGGTGTCGACGGCTTTACCCCGGGGCCAAGCGACATTGTCCCGCCCGCCGGCGTCACCGTGGCGCAGATCGTCAATCAGGCCCTGGCCGGCAACTACGGCCGCACGCCGACCCATGCCCTGCCGCCGGGAAGCCCGGCCATCGACGCCGCACCCAGCGCCGCCTGCGCCGGCAAGACCGACCAGCGCGGCTTCGCGCGCAACATAAACGGCGACACCCTCCCTTCAGCTAACGAGTGCGACATCGGCGCGTTTGAGTGGGGGCCGGACCTCGACCAGCGGGCATTCCTGCCCTTCACAAAGCGCTAAGGGTTTTCCCAAAGCGGGGTCAATCCTCCAGGCGGGATTCCAAGCTGTACCGCAGGGTCTACCCTGTGGCCCGCTTGCCACTCGCGCCTTGATTTTCACCCTCACAAGGTGTAAAATCCATACCCGGTTTCAGACTTTGATCGATAACATGGACAAGCCCGGCCACAAGCCGGGCTTTTTTAGGCCTTA
>JAACJX010000067.1 GCA_014237545.1 Ardenticatenia bacterium
CCCGCCAATGGCAATTGCCGCCAGGAGCAAGGTCAGCGGCAGGACGATAAAGAGAAAGAGCTGAACTGAAAGGCTACGTAGGCGAATCATGGGGCGATGAGACCCAGCGAAACCGCGCGCNTGACGGCCTCAGTACGGGTGCTGGTTTGGAGTTTGGCGTAAATGTGGGCCAGATGTCCCTGAACGGTGCGGTCACTGATGAAAAGCTGGGCGCTGATGGCCTTGTTGGTATAACCGCGAGCGGCCAGGGAGAGCACTTCGACCTCTCGCTCAGATAGTGGCTCATAAATAAAATCCGAGGTAACTGCCCTGGCTCGAATGGCCGGATCAAGAACCTGTTTGCCCTCATAGACATCGCGGACCGCCTGAATCATGGCGGATGGTGGCGCCGTCTTGAGAACATACCCGTTAGCGCCGGCGGCCAGTGCGGCCTGGACATAGGGAGTGTCATCGTAGGCGGTCAGGATGAGGACTCCCGTCGTTGGGTGCTCCGCGCGACACCAGCGGGCGACCTCAATGCCGGTCGATTTAGGCATTTGGACGTCTAGGACAGCCACATCGGGTTGGTGCTTGGCAATAAGACGGCGGGCGGAATTGCCGTCATCGGCCTCAGCTATGACTCTCAGGTCAACTGCGCTCTCGAGGAATTGGCGAATGCCGGCCCGCACCACGGCATGATCATCGGCTAGGAGGACAGTAATAANAGTGGTCATATGATGTAGAAAAGTAACGACAAACCGGTTGAAGGTCAAGAGCACTATACTTCGTGGTGGCGTGCCAGCTAACTCGTGTCTGAAAACATGCCTTCTAGCTCGTCTATACAGCCTGCCAACATGGTCGTTGCTGACTCCTGTTCGCGGAGCCAACAGTCTGTTGAGAATTAACGATGCGGCGTGCTGAGGTGCACGTCGGAAGCTGATGTCTTTAAGCTTAAGCAGACTCTGATTCTCCAGTCCGATTTGCTCTAAATCTCTCTGTAGATTTGATCCAACAAAACGTTCCTTTACCGCCAATTCGGTTCGATTTGTAATCGTGAAAAGGAGTAAGGGTGATGACGCAAACGAGTAACACAAATATTGTCCTCTCGCCGGCGCTGGCACGGCATCTGGACCTACAACTGCAACACATGCAATACCGGGCAGAGGTGACCCGGCATGCCATCAGCGAAGGGGCAGCAACACATGCCCATGCTTCATTCAGAGGAGCGGACATGGTTTCCTGGGACGCCAAGGTCTCAAAGATGCTGGATGATGTGGACGAAGATACGCGGCGCGAGTTTGAAGCCTTTGTTAGCGCTGATGCTCGCCAGACCCTCGAGCATATCGGCCAGCTTACTCAAGAAAGCTATGTGAAGTCATTGGAGCAGCTGGCGCAAATTCCGACTACCCCGAGCTATGGCCTGCGCCAGGAAGTTGAAAATGCTGTATTACGACTGCTGGCAAAGAATGATTGAGGAGGTTTGCATGGGTGGTGTGATCGTTTTCCTTGTCTTTGTCTTGGGTATATGCATCCTTCTTCTGGCCCTGGGGATTTTTGATGGACCCAGCCAGCCGGACCATAAGGCAAGCATAACTAAAATTAATCACGACACACGCGGGCAGATCGATGCGGTTGTCGACGCCCATAAGCGTGAAGTACTGGCTTATTTGTACGAGAAGCATCGGGAAGAACTTGAGGAGGCCCTTCATGGCACGGAGAAGTAACGTCCTGAACCTCCCGGAGATTCAGCCGGGTTCTCTGATAGCTCAGCCGCAGACCAAAACCATCCAGGTATCTGAACAGCAAGGGCTGGATCTAGCCCGCGTTGAGTCGGCCTTGACGGTTCAAAATGCGGGTATCGCTGCCCGTCGGATCAAAGACGGAGTCGCTCAAACCCACAATAGGGAGATGATCCTGCACGCCAGCCACGAGTTTCGCGAAATGGCTCATGGTTTGGGTGAGGAGTCAAAAAAAGCACGAGGCGAATATTTTCAAGATGAGGTTGAGGCATTCAACCGGCATCTGTTGCAACTGGGCGCGAATAACAGCGAAGGCATTCTGCGTGTTTCGGCATATGGCATGGCCGAGATAGTGGCCTTGCCGGTTTTGCCGCCCAAAACCGAAGAAAAGAAAGGGTTTTGGGATCGTTTGAGAGGCAAATAGAAAGGGCGCGATGGATCAAGTCAAGAACATTGAGATTCTGTGGCAACAACCGGCCAGGTTTGAGTTGCCGATTCCCAGTGGTCCCGGTTGCAAATACGCGCTTGAGTTTGGTGAGTGGGTGCTCGGTGTCATATCTGGGGTGGACAGGGATGACAGAATTGAACTGAACCAGGCAATACTCAAACTGACGAAACAATATGCCAACTGGTACAACTTGGTTCCACCGGAGCACCGCTATCGTGCCGGGCCTCGAGGGTACAAGTGCATCTTTCATGTGTTCATGGCAGGGCTCGATCAACTATTGGCCCATGAACTGCGAATTGGGCCGCCTGTCTACTTCCCCCCTCCACCGCCACCCCAAATCGAGCGGGTTGAGGTTCTTGTCCAGGTGATTCCCGANTTNTCGGATANGGGAACACTCCTCGGGNTCAGTTTCGGATCGCGGNATGANNTGGNTTAGGNCGAAATATACGGCGACGGTTCAGGAATATCAGGCCAGGCTGGCGAAGCGGGGCGTCAGCCTGGCCAACGATAGCCGCCGGATGCCCGTTTTCATGGCCGCCGGCAGTGGATCCGGCAAGAGCCGCTTTCTCGGCCGCCTGTGGGCCTGGCAGGACTTTCTAAAATGGAAAGCGACCATCATCCTGGATCCCCATGGCATGACCATCGACAACTTCCTGGACAAACTGAGCCGTCTGCCACCTATATTCCCCTTCGAACTTCGCGAGCGGTTGTGGCAACGCGTCCGCTATGTCGATATGAGCGGGAGGCTGGGCTATATCACACCGTTCCCGCTGTATTATCGCCTGGGTAACGAGAGCCTCTTCGAAATCGCCCAACGGTATATCGACGTCGTGCGTAAGATCGATCCCAGCCTGCAAAGCGCTTCCATCGAAGGCTACAATGCCTTCAAGCGGGTGGCCGCCAATGTCGGGATGTTGTTGGCGGCGATGGATTATCAGATCACCGAAGCGGCCCACCTGCTTCGAGCGCCGGAAGCCTGGCTTCCGCAGGCCCAAAAAGCACGGACCGTCTACGGTCCGGAACTGGACCCGGCCATCGCCTTTCTGACTCAATTTGAGAGTGACAAGGGACCCATCTCACCACGATTGACCGCCTCCTTTCTCAATAAAGTAGACCCGTTCGAGCTTGACCCGACCATGCGGGCGATGTTTGGTATGCAAATACCGGGCATCGACTGGAAAGAGGTGCTCGACAAACGCTTGATCGTCTTGCTGGATTTCCGGCATGTCGGCGATCTGGAGCGCCGTCAATTCCTGATGATGTGGGCTTACCAGGAAATCGTGTACCGAGGTGCCGAGAAACACTTCCGGCGACTTGGAACGCACCGCTTCGCTCGCGCAGTAGATCGTCAGCAGTCGCGCCGGCACGCCGTAGGGCAAGCCGGTCTCGGGGCGCGTGGTGCCGAGCGTCAGTTCGAGCCAGCCGTTGCGGCGCGTGAA
>JAACJX010000237.1 GCA_014237545.1 Ardenticatenia bacterium
GCCAGTGTCACCGCCTCGTCGTGGTAAACTGTGGCCGTGCTGGTCATAAAATTGGATTCGACCTTGTGGATGCCGGGATGCGTGCATAACTTCTTCTCAACTCCAGCCGGCGAGAGTACTGATTCAACGCCTTCCAGGTTAATCACTGTCGTCTTCATCGCTTTTTCGATTTCTCCTTTTCTGAAAGACTGACAAAGGTGGGGAAGCAATGCCTCCCCACCTTTGCTATCGCCGGGCCAGGAAGTCGCGCCTCATGCCCATTGCTTCATCGGTCATACAGATCGACTCCGAGCCGTCTTGTACTGTTCCGGCCAGCGCGCGAACAGCATCTACACTTTCGGGAACGACGATCGCCTCGTTATAGACCTGGTATGTAAAGTACAGCTCATTACCGTTCACGGTGAGCACATCCTCCCATAGGGCCACTTCCCACATGTCGCCGCGCGGTCGGCCGAGGTCCTTCATCAGTTCAATCGTGCTGTTGAGGGCCACAATGCCGTCCGCCATGCGGATGAAGGCGATGCGTGGCGCGGCGCGGAAAGCGGCCAGCACCTCATCGCGGCCGGCGTCCCGCGTCATTTCCACTACCCAGTAATGGTTGTGTGTTTGGGTGTGGGCCGCCTTGGCGGCAATGGTAACCACATCCAGATCCGGCACCACCGTTTGCGCATCCGGCCCCTGGTGGCTGGGAATATCTTTCTCCGGCACCATGGTGTTCATGATGCCGCCGCGGTCCGATTCCCAGGGATCGGTAGCCCGGCGTATTAGCACTCCACGCGCTTTCTTCAGTAGGCCGGCGTCGCGCAGCGCCAGCAGGGTGCGTACGGTGCTGGTGGTATTGCAGGAGACAACGCGGGTAGCGTCCCGACCGATGGCCGTCTCGTAGTTGGCCTGGGCGACAAAGGAATGGCCGGTCAGGCTGTGCTTTTCGCCGCCCTGATAGATGGCTTTGACGCCCACAGCGCGGTAACGTTCGAGGTTTTTCGCGCCGATGCCCTTGGGTGTACAATCAACGACCACGTCGACCTGGGGCAGCAGATCATCCAATGTCCCGTTCACCAGAATGCCGGCCGCTTTCATCTCCCCAACCTTTTCCGGNAGNGAAGCGTAAATGGGTAGCCCCAACACCGCGCCTGCCTGAACCCGATAGTCGCTGACCACATCGGCCACGCCGATTAATTCCATGTCGGGTTGCAGACGTATGGCATCGGCTACCCGTTTTCCGATGACGCCATAACCGTTAACTGCCACACGCGTTCTTTTATCTGCCATTGTTTTCTCCTTCTTGCCCGTCATATTCGAAGGGCATAGCATGATAGATGTGGCCTGTTCCGTTTCCAGCCTGGGCCACTGCCTCGATCAATGCCGGAATGCTGGCCATCAGGTCGGGGTTGTATACGACTCGGGCCGAACCCGTGATGTGATTCACGGTCACATCGGTAACGCCGTAGAGCGAGATCAAGCCGTTACGGATTCGAGCGGCGCACGTAGGGCACCCCATGCCAGAAATAGCCAATAGGGCCACATCCGTCTTCTGATATTCCGCCGTCACAAACTTTCTTTCCAGTGGTTCAACGTGACAATTATGCTCCATTTGATATCTCCAAATTCAACCATTCTGCTTCGCCGGGTCAAACTCAGTATTGAAATTGCCGGTGAGGACGTTTCTTGCGCTTTTTGGTCTTGATGCCCAATTCGGGCCGCGCGTATTCTTTGGGCATTCGCTCAAATTCTGCCTGGCACTTAGGGCAGCACAGGAAGTAGTCCGTCCCTTCATACCCAATGATGATATGCGCACTGTTGTGGTTCATATGCTTGCCACATACCGGATCCGTTAACATTGTTGGTTCTCCTATTTCACACTTGTGTAGCTCTAACGAACTACGATTAGCTTAAAGAGATGCGATGGTGGCCCCGTCAAGGCCCTGCTGCGACGAGGTCAGTTAACAACACCAGAAGGCCATTGCTTGTTCTTTTCATGATCGTGCCTCTTTATCGCGGCGGCCACGTACCGACAACTTCCTCTAGCTTGGTGATATCACCGCGAGAGATACGCCAACCGCGCGGCGTTCTGAGCAGGGCCAGGTTCTGGGTTACCTTGGCACTAAAGATGGCTGTATTGCCGCGGACAACACTGAAATGGAGTCTATAGGTCACCCTGGCCAGGCCATCGTCCTTGTGAATTTCTACCTCGTCGATATCGAACGAATGAAATTGCACAATACTACCGCTGGGTAGCTGCTGGGAAACAAACGTTTTGTAAGCCTGCTGAACTGCATCCAGGCCAACCGCCTGCGCTCCCTCAGCTGCAGTGGCAAAGTACCCATCCAACGCGTCTGGGCCGCGCCGGTTCATGGCTGCGAGCGCGGCCACCTGTACCTCGTCCATCAGGCGGCGCAGAACACGCTCATCCGATGAACGTCCCCTGACAAGCCAAACAGCGCCAACAACGGCCAACAGAACGAGAAGGAGCGAGAGTTTTCTCATGGACGCTCGTTCTTATCCTCGCCTAAGTGCTGATGGTCATCTCCATGCCCCTCGGCGTGACCTCGATGCATGAAAAGATGAATTAATGGACAGAGAAGCAGCAGCGCATACGGCAGCCCAAGCGCAGCATGGGCTGCGTGTTCCACGATCAGGAATATGCCGCCCAAGGCCAGGAGGCCCAGCATCAACAGACCGGTACGCGAGCGCAAAAAGACTCCGATTGAAAACGATGTTTGTGGCATGATGAATCATTTCCTCACTATATGCTTGCCCTTATCAAAGGCGCTTTGCCCGCCGTTGTCTTGGGAATGGCCTGCACCCGTTGCACCGTAATGGGCGGCGCGACAGCGCCTTGCTCGGCCAACGACCGGTCTAGTGCGTCTACAAACAGATGGTCA
>JAACJX010000161.1 GCA_014237545.1 Ardenticatenia bacterium
TAGATACCAATGGCAATAAGAGTCGATAAGGAAAAATCCAGTTAGCTGGTCGCGTCTAGCATTGATATTGCGTACAGGAAACCTGTTGTAGATTAGGATGGATCAACCTGTGGATACGGAATCAGCCTGTTGTTGTTTTGTTTCTTTCCATGATCGACAGGTTGTATATGGAAACTTGATGAAGTGTTTACCGGGCCTGCCCCAGCGGCGCGCCCTATCAAGTACATAGTGTTCACCACTAACCGCATCGGTTACCGTAACCGCATCGTCGCACACCGTCACTAACTGGGTTCCCCACAATCGGGTGGGCTTTATTGACAACAGATCGCAAGACCTGAAGCGCCTGAATGCTAGCCGTGGCTTGTAACCACGGCTTTTTGTTTTTTACACGATGGGAACGATAACCGCTCTGACGGCGCAAGTGAAGAACCCTGACCGGGTCAACGTGTTCATTGACGGCGCGTTTGCTCTTGGTNTGGCAATGACGGTTGCCGCCGGTCTGAGAGTGGGACAGGAAATTTCCCANGCCGAACTGGAGAAGCTGGACCAGCGAGATGAGGTCCACCGCGCCCGTGAGCGCGTGTTGGGCTTACTGGCCCGCCGNCCCTACAGNNCGNCCGAAATCACGCGCTATTTGCGCCGCCATCAGATCGATGGCGAGATNATNCAAAACGTAATAGACGACCTGACCGANGCGAAGTTGATCGACGACGATGCGTTNGCCGCCTACTGGGTGGAGCAGCGCGAAACCTTCCGGCCCCGCAGCCGGCTGGCATTGCGGCAAGAGCTAAGCCAGAAAGGGATNGATCGCGAAATCGTCNCCGAAGCCCTCTCCGATGTGGATGAGATCGACGCCGCCAGGCGGGTCGCGCAGAAACAGGCCGGGCGTTGGCGTGGTTTGCCCGAAGCCGAATGGCGCACGAAGCTGACAAGATACCTGATGAGACAGGGTTATCCCTATGACATTGTCAGCGAAGTCGTCTCGGAAACCTGGCTTGTATTTAAACCTGACGATGATGAATAAGGAGAAATTATCATGGATCTTTGGATAGGCCTGCTGATCGGCCTCGTGGTGGGCGCGGTTGTTGCCGCGCTCGTCATGCGGTCCGTTATGCGGCCCCACATAGCCGAGATGATCGCTACGGCCGAGACGGAAGTCGCGGAGAAGCGCGAAGCGGCCGAACGCGAGGCAGAAAACATCCTGCGCACCTCACGCGAGGCGGCGCAAGATATCCGTCTTGAGGCTGAAAAGGCAATTGAACGGCGCTACCAGGATTTGGCTCGGGCCGAAGAGCGCGTGGACCGCCGCGGCGCGAATCAGGACCAACAGGCGAAGACCCTGGAGCAGCGGGAGCAGTTGCTTAATAAGCGGCAAAGCCGGATTGATAAGAGACAGAACGAACTGAATAATCTGGAGCAGGAACATCGCCAGAAGCTGGAAGAAATCGCCGCGATGACCACGGACGAGGCGCGCGGTGTTCTCGTCCAACAAGTGGAGAAGGAAGCCCAACAAGATCTGGCCCGCGTGATGCGCGAGATCGATAATCGCGCCAAGGAAACGGCCGAGGANCAGGCGCGCAAGATCATCGCCCTGGCGATCCAGCGTCTGGCCAGCGAACAGGTGGCCGACATGGTCGTCTCCGTNGTGCCGTTGCCCAGCGACGAAATGAAGGGGCGTATCATCGGCCGCAACGGCCGCAATATACGCGCCTTTGAACAAGCTGCCGGCGTCGACATCATTGTCGATGACACGCCCGAGGCCGTCACGGTCAGCAGCTTCGATCCCGTGCGGCGCGAGGTCGCCCGGCGCGCGCTGGCCAAGCTCATCACCGACGGCCGGATCCACCCGGCCCGGATCGAGAAACTTATCAGCGACGCCCAAGAAGAGGTCGAACGGGTGATTAAAGAGGCCGGCGAGCAGGCCGCCTACGAAGCCAACGTCCACGGGCTCCATCCCGAGATCCTTAAGATGCTTGGGCGGCTCAAGTATCGCACCTCCTACGGGCAAAATCAGTTGCAGCACGCGATCGAGGCGGCCCACATCGCCGCCATGCTGGCTGCCGAACTGGGGGCTAACATCGAGACGGCCAAGATGGGCGCGCTCCTCCACGACCTGGGCAAGGCCATGGACCACGACCAGGAAGGCACGCATGCGCAGTTGGGAGCCGAGTTCGCCAAACGCTTTAAAGTGCCCGCCATTGTCGTCAACGCTATCGCTTCGCACCACCACGAGGTGGAGCAGGAGTCGATAGAGGCGATTATCGTCGAGGCGGCCGACGCCATTTCCGGCGCTCGCCCGGGCGCCCGGCGCGAGAACCTGGAAAATTACATCAAGCGTGTGAGGACTCTGGAGGAGATCGCCACCTCTTTCACCGGCGTCGAAAGCGCTTACGCGCTGCAGGCCGGGCGCGAGATACGCATTCTGGTGAAGCCCAACCAGATCGACGATCTGGCGGCCGTGCGCCTGTCGAAGGAGATCTCCAAGAATATCGAGGACTCGATGCAGTATCCGGGCCAGATTCAGGTCACGGTCATTCGCGAGACCCGGGCGGTCGGGTTCGCCAAGTAACCAATCTTGTCCACACGTTCTGGCTCCCGAACGACGCCCATCGTTCGGGAGCCTTTTTTTATTCCCGCGCCATAAGTGTTATCATCTTCCGGCTTGAGGCTGGGCCGGTGCCATTTCGAATCCAGCCCAATGGAGGACCACAATGGGTATNGATTCAGTTGCTGTCATAGGGTCGGGGACGATGGGTCGCGGGATCGCCCACTCCGCCGCGCTGGCCGGGCAAACAGTCGTGTTATTCGATCTGACCACTGAACTGCTCGACATAGCGATTCGCTCAATCCGCCAGGCAATCGACGACGGCCTGGCGCGGGGCAAAACCAACCCGGAAACCGCCCGCCGCGCGAAGGANGCCATAACCCCCACGACTGAACTGAAAGAAGCCGCCTGGGTCGATCTGGTGATCGAGGCCGTGCCCGAGGAGTTGGAGCTGAAGCGCAAGGTATTCGGCCGCCTCGATGCCCTGGCCCCCGCGCACTCTATCCTGGCCAGCAACACCTCCAGCCTGAGCATCAGCGCCATCGCCGCCGCTACCCACCGCCCGGACCGGGTCATCGGCCTGCACTATTTCAACCCCGCCCACCTGATGCGGCTGGTCGAGATCATCCGCGGTGACCAGACCAGCCAGGACACGGTTGCGACTTGCCGTGCGTTCGTCGAGAGGCTAGGCAAGACGCCGGTCATCTGCAAGGATTCGCCGGCCTTCATCGTCAACCGCATCGCCCGCCCCTTCTACGGCGAAGCGTTTCGCATGTTGGGCGAAGGCGTGGCCGATCATGAGAGCATCGATCGGCTAGTTGGCTCCCTGGGGTTCCGGATGGGGCCATTCGAATTGCTTGATCTGATCGGCCTCGACGTGAACTTCGCCGTCACCAAATCAGTCTACGACGCCTATTTTCAGGATCCCAAATTTCGTCCACATCCCATTCAGCAGCGTATGGTGGAAAGCGGCCGACTGGGGCGCAAGAGCGGCCGTGGCTTCTACGACTATTAACCACCATTTCAAATTCTCTATGCGAAGCGCCGGCCTACGAATGGCCTAGCACCGGGTGCGGCCGGTATGGTTCCTCCAGCAACCGCATCTCTTCCTCCGAGAGTTTGATAGCCACCGCCGCCACCGCGTCCTCTAGATGGCTCATCTTGCTGGCCCCGATGATGGGCGCCGTCACGCCCGGCCGGTGCATCAGCCAGGCTAACGCCACTTGCGCCGGTTTCGCNCCGTCGAANTTTTNCGCNACTTCCACCAGGCGCTCGACCACATCATAATCGTCATCCCGATAATACAAACTATGGGCATAGGTATCGGTTTTCGCGCGCAATGTGTCGCCCTGTGACTGACGCGCGCGATTGCCGCTCAGAAACCCTCGCGCCAGCGGGCTCCAGGGGATTACTCCCACCCCCTGGTCGAGGCAAAACGGCATCATCTCGCGTTCTTCCTCGCGNTAGATCAGGTTGTANTGATTCTGCATGGAGACAAATCGCGTCCAGCCGTGGAGGTCGGCCGTATACTGCGCCTTAGCGAACTGCCAGGCATACATGCTCGACGCGCCGATATAGCGCGCCTTGCCGGACTTGACGACGTCGTGCAGGGCTTCCATCGTCTCCTCGATAGGGGTTTCCGAATCCCAACGATGGATTTGGTACAGATCGACGTAATCGGTGCCCAGCCGTCGCAGCGAGTTGTCGATGGCCTCCATAATGTGCTTGCGCGATAGGCCGCGGTTGTTTGGCCCCTCGCCAATGGGAAAGTAGACCTTGGTGGCCAACACGATCTCATCGCGTCGGGCAAAGTCGCGCAGCGCCCGGCCCGTCACCTCTTCGCTGACGCCTAGCGAATACATATCGGCCGTATCAAAGAAATTGATGCCCAACTCCAGCGCTCGCCGGATAAACGGCCGGCTTTGCTCCTCATCTAGAACCCACTCCCGCCAGGCGGGCGTGCCGTAGGTCATCATCCCCAGACAAATCCGCGAGACCTTTAACCCTGNACGCCCCAGATTTAAATAATCCATAGTTATCTCCTCAGTAGTCGGTGAATAAGGCGATGATATGTCCACCCCCGCCGGCGGTCAACCTGCACGCGCTGGCGGGTAGCTGGTATAATGCGTCCTCTATGGAACAAAGTTCACGTCGCGGCCAATGGCAGGTGTGGGTGGGCATTCTCGTGGGCGTCGCCTCACTGGTAGCCGTATTTATTTTTTATGCCCGTCCTGGGGAAATCATCGACAACCTGCGCACCGTAAATCTGGGCTACCTGCTCCTGGGAGCGCTGGGGATCGCCGCATTTCTTCTGCTTCGCGCCATTCGCTGGCGATTTATGCTCGACAACAGCGTGCCCTATAGTCAGGTGTTTCACATCCAGAACATCGGCTATATGCTGACGCAGTTGCTTCCCTTGCGCATCGGCGACGTGGCCAGGGCCATCCTGATCGGCAACGTTCCGCCGGTCACGATCACGCAGGGTATCTCCACCATGGTGGTCGAGCGGTTGCTGGATATGTTGTTCATCGTCGTCTTGTTGCCCTTCACGCTGTCGGGGATATCGGCCCTGCCTGAGTGGATGCGCTCCTTCGCCATCGCTTCGGGATTTGTCGCCATTGCCGGGATTATTGTCCTGATCATGGCCGCCAATCAGCGCGAGCGCGCCCTGCGCATCCTGAACAGCCTGATGACCCGGTTCCTTCCGTTCCTGAATCGCGAGCGCTGGCTCCATCGCTTCGATGGATTGCTTACCGGACTGAAAAGTCTTACTACATTACGCGACGGACTGATACTGACAGTGCTCAGCATCTTGATATGGATTCCCGTCATCGTCGCCTATTACTTCATCATGCTAGCCGTCGGCCTGGCGCCGACCTGGGTCATGGCCGGTTTTGTCGTGTGCGCGGCCGCGTTCAGCGTAGCAGTACCCTCGACACCCGGCCAGGCCGGCCCGTATCACTTCGCCGTGATAACCGCCCTTCAGCTCTACGGCCAGCCGGCGGTTGAATCGGCCAGCTTCGCCTTTCTGTATCACGTTACCAACATCGTGATCATGGTCATTTTCGGGATCGTCGGTATCCTTGGCACCGGCGTCACATTCCGCAATGTTCTCTCCTCGGCACAGGCTTTCGTCGCCCGCCAGCGAGCTGATCAGACGCCGTAATTCATCGCCGCGAATTNCTTTGCTGTTCCGTGTATATAGACCAGATTCATCGGACGAAAGCAGATANTTATGAAGGTTCTTGAAGTATTGACNTATTATCGGCCTTGGGTCAGNGGCCTNACTATCTACGTGGAGCGTCTGAGCCGGGCGTTGGTCGAGCAAGGCCACGACGTCACTGTCCTAACCTCGCAGTACGATCCTTCGCTTCCCCGGTATGACGTGATGCATGGCGTGAAGGTCGTGCGCATCCCGGTCGCACTGCGCATCAGCAAGGGCGTGATTATGCCCGATTTCGGCCCCATGGCCTGGAAACTCTCACGCCAGACAGACGTCCTCCATCTGCACTTGCCGCAGTTTGACGCGCCGGGGCTGGCGCTGCGCGGGCGACTCCTGCGCAAGCCAGTTGTTCTCACTTACCATTGCGACCTCCAGCTACCGGTGGGTTTCTTTAACAAAGTGGTTGACCGGGTCGTGCAATTCCAAAACCAAATGGCCGGCCAGCTGGCCGACGTCGTGGCGACCTACACCCGCGACTACGCCATGAACTCCCCCTATCTGTCCCAGTTCGTCGACCGGAAACTGTCGGTCATTCCCCCGCCCATCACGCTCGATCCGGCCACGGACGAGGCGGTCAAGGCGTTTCGAGCGAAGCACGCGTTGGGAGACCGGCCAATCGTCGGCATCTCGGCGCGGCTGGCGGCCGAGAAGGGCGTCGAGGTTCTCTTGAATGCCCTGCCTCTCATCCTCGAACGGTACCCCGATTTGCTGGTTCTTCATGCCGGCCCGTACAAGAACATCCTGGGCGAAGAGGCGTATGCCAGCCGGCTGGCGCCTCTGTTCGAGAAATACCAATCGCACTACAAGCTTCTGGGGACGCTGCAAGGCGACGAACTGACTGCCTTCTATCGCAACCTGGACGTCCTCTGCATTTGTAGCCTCAACAGCACGGAGAGCTTCGGTCTGGTCCAGATCGAAGCCATGCGCAACGGCGTGCCGGTGGCCGCCTGCAACTTGCCAGGCGTGAGGCAGCCGGTCACCATGACGGGTATGGGCGAGGTGACCGAAATCGGCGATTCCGCCGCGCTGGCCGAAGCCGTCATCCGCATCCTAGACGAGCGCGAGAGGTATATCCGTTCGCCGGAACTTATCAGCGCGACGTTCGACCCGACGCAAACCGCGGCCGAATACGTGCGCATCTTCGAGGCGCTGCGAAAAGGCCAGCGCCCCGGGCAAACCGTCGAGCCGCCCGCCTATGAACGTTTGCGCGCCATGCGCGACGCAGCACTCGTGAAGAAGACGAAATCATGAGCACCGATACCGCGGACGATCTTCTCTGGCAACAACTCAAGACCCTGCCGGCATTTCGGGCGCTGCTCCGCGCCGTGGAAGCGCGCTTTTATGGGCAGATCCCGCTGCCCGATCCAATTCTCGACATCGGTTGTGGCGACGGCAACTTCGCTCAATTGGCTTTGCCGGGCCGGCGAATAACCGCCGGAATCGATCCCTGGTGGCGGCCGCTCAACAAAGCCGTGAAGGCCGGCAATTACGAATTGCCCATCCAGGCGCTGGGAGATTACCTTCCCTTCCCCGATGCCTATTTCGCCAGCGCGTTCAGCAATTCCGTTCTCGAGCATATTCCCGATATTCAGCCGGTATTGAACGAAATAGGTCGCGTCCTGAAACCGGGCGCCCCGTTTCTCATCACCACGCCCAGTCACTTCTTCACCGAATTTCTGGGCGGCGGCGCGTTGTTCGAACGGTTGGGTCTGAGCGGTATGGCGACAAGATATCGCGACTTCTTCAATTTTATCTCGCGCCATGCCCATACCGACTCCCCTGAAACGTGGGCCGGGCGGCTGGCCGAGGCGGGTTTTGCCATCGAGCGCTGGCAGTACTACTTCTCCCGTGACGCGTTGCGCACGCTGGAAGCGGGCCATGTGCAGGGGCTGCCGGCGGCGGCGATGCACGCCCTGACGGGGCACTGGATCGTCGCCCCCTGGGAGAGCAGCCTGGGCCCCACCGAGCGGTGGGTGCGGCCGTTCTTCGAGGAGGCACCGTCAGTGGAGAGCGGCGCGTACCTTTTATTCGTGGCGCGCAAAGAGTACAATAAACCCGTGACGCCGTTGCTCCCGCCACCCGACCCGTTACCGGTACGCGATTAGCAGTTGATCAGGCCCATATGAGCCAAGAGCTTCCNCCTGCCAACCCATCGCCATACTGGAGCAAGACCACGAAAGTGATCGTGGTCGTGCTCATCATCCTCGCCGCCATCTGGCTGATCAGCCGCTTTCAGACTATCATCGGCATGCTGGTGATGGCCGCCGTCCTTAGCTACCTGTTGGAACCCCTGATCAGCTTTATTGACCATCGAACGAATATTCGACGAGGCCTGATCATCCTGATGGTCTATATCGTTCTGGCGCTGGGGCTGATAGGGGGTTTCTCGGCCCTGGGATTCGCCACCTTTCAGCAGTTCGCCAACCTAATCGCCATTCTTCCAGGCCTCATCGAAAATCTTGGCGACTCGATCAGCTCATTTATCACGCAGCCGGAACCGATCGAGTTGGGCCCTTTTACCTTTAGTCCCACAGTCGTTCCCTGGGACCGGATTACCGATCAGTTCATTGGAATGCTGGAGCCGGTTCTNTCGCAGAGCACCACATTCGTCAGTCGCTTTGCCACCTCGACCGTTCGCACTGTTTTCAATGTCGTCACCGTATTCATTATCTCGGTCTATCTCTCGTCGGACTTACCCAATTTCAACGGATATATTCGCAGCTTTGCCCAACAACCAGGCTACAGCGAAGATGCCGCGCGCCTTGTCCCGGGGCTCAGCCGGGTNTGGCGTTCCTATCTGCGTGGGCAGATCATCCTGGGGCTGGTGATCTTCGTCGTGGTCTGGATTGGCCTGACGCTACTGGGAGTGCAAAACTCTTTGGCCCTGGGGCTGTTGGCCGGTTTGCTCGAGTTCATCCCCACCATCGGGCCTGTCGTCAGCGCGGCCGTTGCCATTCTCGTCGCTTTCTTTCAACCGACGAACTACCTGGGGCTAGACTCGTGGCAGTACGCCTTGATCGTCCTGGCCCTGATGATCATCGTTCAGCAGGTGGAAAACAACTTTCTCGTGCCGCGCATTGTCGGTGGGGCGCTGGATCTGCATCCCATTGTGGTCATCGTCAGCGTGTTTATGGGGGCGTCGTTGGCCGGGGTACTGGGGGCAATTCTGGCCGCGCCAATCGTCGCCTCGCTGAAGGTCGTGGGGCAGTATACCTGGCGTAAGCTGTTCGACCTGCCACCATTCCCGGAAGAGGAAGAGCCGCCGCCCACGCCTGAGCCGGAGTCTTCAACCACAATCACAGTCGACTAGAATCACCCACGACGCCTAACAACCGAAATACTTCCTCCTGCGCCTGCCGCCCTCGCAACTGCACAGGCGATAGGGATTCCACAAGGGCGTATTCGCGCACGCGCTCGAACACGTGGCGGCTGATAATGATCTGATCTGATCCGGCAATTTCCTGCAATCGTTTGCATAAATTGACGACATCACCGACGGCCGAGTAATCCTTGCGCTGCGAACTGCCGACATTCCCCACCACCGCCTCGCCGGTGTGAATGCCGATGCCGAAGTGGAGAACCTTGTTGGGCGGCAGCGCCCGGTGGTAAGCAGCAACGCGAGCCTGGATATCCAGCGCGGCTGCCACAGCCAGCTCGACGTGGTCATCTTGCGGGTTGAGCGGAGTGTTAAAAAGGGCCATCACCGCGTCGCCCATGAACTTGTCAATCAGTCCNTGATGGGCGCTGATGGCCGACACCGCCTCGGAGAACATGCCATTGGCCAGGGCGATTAACTCCTCGGGGTCAACGTGCTCTCCAAACTGGCTGAAATCGCGGATGTCGGCGAAGAGAACGGTGATCAGCCGCCGCTGCGGTTTTTGAGCCGAGTCAAGATCGCGGACCTGGTCGACAAGCGCCGGCGGAAGGTAGCGGCGCAAGCTCTCGACGCGCTTCTTCTCCGACACGTCGTCAATGACGATCGCCACGCCGCCGACACGCTCATTTTCGATAGTGTGCAGCGGCGAGACCGTCACGTTGACCGTCGCCGGCGACGCCGCGCGACGAAGCGCCGTCATATCCAGTTCCAGGCTGTGCGTCTGCCCATCTTCCTTGACCTGGTGNATCAGGGATTCCACCGGGGAGCCAAACGGCGACAGCACCTCCTGGTAGGCATGCAAATGAATGGAGTCGGCGGCCATCCCCAGGATTCGCTCGGCGGCGCGATTGAAGAGAGCGATCCGGTCATGGGCATCAACAGTGATCACGCCGCCGGCGATGGACGCAAACACGTTGTCCATGAGATGTTTCATGCCGGCCACCTCGTCGAACAAGCGGGCGTTGTCGATGGCGACGGCCGCCTGATCGGCAAATGCCGCCAGCAGGTCCCGATCCATATCGCTGAAAATGCCGCTCGCCACGCGATTATCGGCGTAGATGACACCAATCGTGTTACCCTTGATGGTGAGCGGCGCGCACACAATGGAACGCAACCTGAAGCTGACGATGCTGTGCTGGGAGGCAAACCGCTCGTCCTCCTGGGCATTGATNGTNACGATGGGTTCACCCGATTCGGCCACACGGCGGACGATGCTCTGGCTGATCTCCTGCGAGGCGGCGTCATCCAGCGTTTCCTGAGAAATGTTTCGCGCAATTTTGACTTCCAGTTCGCNGTTGTTAAGCAGCAGCAACATCGCTCTCTCGGCGCGGGTTAGCCGGATGATGGCGTCCATCACCTGCTGCAAGACGATATCCAGATTGAGCGATGAATTGATGGCCGCCCCTACTTCTTGCAAGGCGCGGAGTTGTTCTTTCTCGGTCTCTTGTCGCTGCAATTCCTTGTATAGGTGACGAGCCAGTTCGTTCACCCCCTCAAGCTGCCGAGTCAGCAAGCCGGTGCCGCGCATCGCCGACGCCTTGGCCTGATCATCAGGCACGCGCAACAAAGCCCTCTGCTGGTCTGTGAGGGCGTCCTGAATCTTCTGAAGCTGGGCCAAAAGGCTTTCGAAGTCGGCNGGGGGCAATTCCAATGCTTGTTTATCCACAACGCAATCCGTTCAATCTCTGCCAAATCGTTGGCGTAGTGACGAAACCGCAGCCATTATATCAAAGCTGGCGGTAATACGAATTGCACCGCGCGGCGCGGCGCCCTTATCCGTGCCGCGCAGTGGTCTCTCTCTTACTTTCCCCGTGACCGGTCGAGGAAGTTGGCCAGGCGGCGCTTGAGCAAGAGCGGCCGCAATTGCTTCCACTCTAGCAGAGGATCGAAGTTCTCATCGGTCGTCTTGGCGGGGCTAAAGCGCTGGAGCACGTACTGCCTGGTCAGATTGCGAACGGGTTGTTGGCCTTCCGGGACAACGGCCACCAGGGAGTCGGCTTGCTCGTAGGGCGTCTGGGTGGCTCGCCAGGGAATATTGAGCCATCGNGCCCAATCGCCCAGCCGGCCGTAGCTGCGGTCAACATCGGACTCGATGCGNCGGTTATAGTTGAAGCCGGCAAAGACCGCGACCCCCGCCNCGGCCAGCAAGATCAAGCCCAGACCGATCTGCCACCAGGTGATGCCGTCGATAGCCGTCTGTCCGGCGGATGGGTCTTCCAGATCGCCCAGGAGACCATCACCAGATTCGAAATCATCCAAACCATCCAANGGGAACATATCTTCCGGATTGGGAGCAACCGGCTCCGTCGCCGCGCCNGACAGAGGGCCGCTGCCCGACGACGGCCGCTCGGCCACCGGAATCGATTGGGTNGGCTCGAAATGAATCCANCCATAGGTGGGGAAAAATACCTCGACCCACGTATGCGAGTTCTCGGCGCGNACGCGATAGGACTGCGTCGCCTCTTCGTACTCGCCCAGCGCGTACCCGCTGACCAGGCGCGCCGGCACGCCCTGCGAGCGAAGCATGACGGCCATGGCCGCGGCATAATAAGTGCAATACCCTTCTTGCAGATCAAACAGCACGTAATCGACCGGATCCACGCCATCGGGTGGGGCGTCGATCTGGTCATTGTAGTCGATGGTGGTCCNCAAGTAATCCCGTACGGCGATGGCCTTGTCATACGGGTTCGAGAGCCCGGCTGTCAATTGCTCCGCCAGCGCTACCGTCGCCGGCGTGACCGTGTCGGGCAGCTGAAGGTAGCGTTCTTGCACCCATTGCGGGTAGTTTGTCGTGTCGGTCTGCAGGCTGGTGGCGTCGGCAACCGAAACACGCGATGTCACCTGATACTGGTCTCCCTGCCTCAGGATGAAGCGCGAGCGCAATGAGGTCACCAGGGTCTGGCCCTCGGGATCAAACGTCCCATCGATAATCATTTGCCGGTCGCTGCTGATCACCTCAGGGGCAGCATAGAGAAAGCTGGAGTTGGGCAGGTAGTTAGTCACCACCTGGTTTATGTCNGTTCGAGACATGGAGGTCGGCACGTTGAGCGGCCCATCGTCGGGATAATGGATCAACTCCTCAACTTCATTCTCCGCCGCTCTCCAGCCGCCGTTTTCATAGGTATCGTAAACGATGGCCTGCCAGTACACGCCATAAGGCAGCTCCTTATCGACCTGAACATCCATAACAAGGGTGTTGCCGACCGAACGCGGCCCACCCAGCACAAGCGTGTCCTGGTATGGATCGCTGGTCCCCGCGCCGTACGAACGCAAGGAAGAGAACAGGCGCGTCCACGTGTCCTGGAAAGCGTGCCACGGCCCGCCCGCGCCGGCAATGGCTTCGCTAACTGTCNTGCTGGCCTTCAGCGCCGGCATGCTCCAGGCCAGGAGCAATGCCAGCAGAGCGGCCAACAGGCCGGCGCGCAGGAAATCAAACTGGATGGCACGGTCGTACCGCACCGCGGCCTTGCGCCATTCGGTCTGTTCGGCTGTCAGGTGCGTGATGGCCACGAAAACCAGCGCCAGCAGCGTGTAAATGGCCAGATAAACAAGCAAGGGGCGCGGCCCGTTATAGTAATAGACAACGCTCAACAAGACAATCCCGGTCGGAATGACAACGCGCCAGACGTGGGCCCGGCGAAACGTGTACCAACTGGCCAGGTAGCCCAATAGCCAGAACAGGGCCGTCGTCTGGATGACAAAGATGATCCCATCGCGGCTGGTTCCACCACTAAACGCCTTTTGCAACCACTCCACCTGCCGCCCCAACAGATCTAGGACACGTTCGCGCCATGGACCATCGTACGGCACGGTGGAGCCCACGAGGAAGAAAACGAAAAACAAGCCATAGATGAACGCGAAGAGGTGGGCCGTGCGGTCGGAGAAGATACTTTTGGCCAATAGCCACCCCGCCAGCATAGCCAGCGTCGCGACAATAGGCAGGATGTGCATTCCGTCAACTAGATCAGCTTGGAGCACGGCGACGCTGGCAACCAGCAGCATCGCCCAAACCAGAAATAAAGACGGCAAGCCCTCCTGTAATCGCCCTGTGGTGGTTTCCATGCGGCATGTCTCCTATGGTTTCAACGCCATCACATTCCACGTAAGCAATGGCATTTCAGGCGTTTGATTTTATTTCCGAAGCCGATTTCCGAATGAGCACGCGTAATTCTAACGAGTGACCAGAAAGTGTCAATACGGTGACAATTCTGTAAGGCTGGCCTAATCATGCGCCAGATTGGGCTCTGGCGTATCCCCGGCGTCTTTTTGGCGCAGCNAGCGGTAAACGTATACGACGTAGGCGGTGCCTAAACCGAGGGAAAAAATAAACCATTGCAAGGCGTAATCCAGATGTGGCCCTTCCGAGAGATCTATCTCTTTGGGAACGGGGATTGGCAGTTCGGCCGGCGCCCTGCCCTCGGGCGACAGCTTCAGATAAAAAGGTGTCAACGGATAGGGCGTAAAATCCGAGAGGGTAGCGATGTCGACTCGGAACAGTTCGTCACCGGGATCTGTGGGCACGATCGCGTCGGCCGTGCGTCGGGTAATCGTTTCCGTCAGAGCAACGTAGCCGTCAATGGTTTGCGTCCCGGTTTCGCCGCTAAAGGCATTGCCCGCGGCGTGCTCCGCATCCGGTATCCAACCCCGGTCCACCAGGATGGCGGTGTCGGCGCCTTCAATCANAAACGGGGTGATAAGGTGAACCCCGGCGCGCCCGTCCCACGACTGAAGTTTGAGGGCGCGCTGCTCTTCGTAGTCGTATCTGCCCGTAACCACTATGTCGCGGTTNGCCAGATCGCCGGAGACGGCATCAGGTGCAAGGCCTCGATACTCACCGAGCGCGTCGTTTAGGACGATCGGTTCCGATTCCAGCGCCGCGATCAATTGGGCATTGGCGGCCCGTCTTTGTTCCAGCCGGTCGAGTTGCCAGAACCCCAGCCGCGCCAACAGCGCCATCAGCCCCAGCACGAGGAGCGTTACCCACCACCATTTGCGGCTGACCAAAGCCCGCGCCAATTCGCCCGCGTGATTCATGCCTTGCCGCCCATGCCCGGCGCCGCGAGAGCCTCATCTGATAGCCAGGGTTTCTCTGGAGGGACAGGCTTTTTGCCCTCACCCGAAAGGATCAGGAAAATGAGCACTAGCGCGGCAATCAGATACATCATACTGCCGGGAACCCACATGATGACGCCGCTCAACCGCTGGTCATCGAGGACAGACATCCCCCACAGGCGGGGCATATCATTATAGAAGGAATAAATTGGCTCCTGGGCAAAGGCCAGAGCCGCCCCCAGGGCCATATTCGGCGGAATGGCAGCCAGAACGAACGCCACTTTCGCCGGCCGGCTCATATTCTTGTGCAGACGCGGCCCCGCTCCTGTCACCGTCCACCAGAAAAGCATGCCGGCCACAAACATGGTGATATGCTCAAGGTCGTGGACAAATTCGCTGCGCAAGGCGGCGTTATACATATTCGGGTCGTGCCAGCCGACGATGAAGGCGATCATGATGAACCAGACTGTCACCGGGGCCGTCACTTTGCGAAGGACGCGGCCGACAGGTGACTCCTTGTTAATGACGCTATTGAGAGCCGAGCCGGCCGCCAGGCGCGCCCGCGGCGGCAACCCCCACAGGACAAAAGGCATCGGGTTTGGCAGCAGCAGGAACACTGGCGCGATCATGATAAGCAGGAGATGCTGGATCATGTGCATGAAGAAGAGTTGTTGCACCAGCACATCCAGCGGCGACATTAGAGCAAAACCGATGACAAGCAAGCCCGTGATGTAGGATATCGGCCGCCATCTGGCTCCCAGTGACCGCCAACTCTTTGGCGGGCCGCTGATGACCCGAAGTCGTCGCCAGCCAATGAGGAAAAGCAACCCNAAAACGAGGATTGTGACAATGACTTCAGGACGCCAGTCCCACGAAGAGAGCGCCGCCCGAGCGATAGGATCCATATTTGTGATTGTAGCGAGAGTGGCTCGAAAAGGGGAAATAAACAGGGCCGCGGCTTACCCAATATTCAGCCGCGGCCCGGTAGAGAGTTGATNAGACCGGCCGCCCCATGAGATAGAGCGCCGGATAGAAGAAGATCCACACCACGTCGACGTAGTGCCAGTAAATAGCGGTCGCTTCCACGCCCCAATGACGCTCGGGGGTGAAGAAGCCGCGACGGCCATTCCACCAGATGATCAGGATGAACACCACACCACTTAGAACGTGCAAGGCATGCATGCCCGTCATGGCGTAGAATACGCCGCCGTAAACGCCATCAGACGGTTTGAGATGNCCAAACAGCTCGATGCCGAACAGTTCGCCACTCAGATTAAAAACATTCCACTCCATGACAACGACCATGATGAAGAATATGATCCCCATCAGGGCTGCCAGCAGCGCGCTCCGCAAAAACGCCTTTTGGTCGCCATAGGCCGCCGCGCTTTCACTGCGATACATGAAGTAACTGCTGAAGAGCAAGATCGCCGTGGCCAGCAGGCCTATCTCCTGGCTCAACTCCGGCCGCGTGTTGCCCCACAGAACGAAGCGGGAAGTGAACAACGCCCCAAAGAGGAACAGCTCTGAGAACAGGAATAGCCACAGACCCAGACGATTAGACCGGAGTTGGGTTGCATATGGAATCTCGTGCCCGTTTTCGTGCGCGTCGTCATGGGACACATGCGTCGTCGTAGCTGCGCTCATTTAGTGACTCTCCTCCCGCCATAACCGCGAGATGTGCATAAAGTTCTGGACAATGACGGCCGCTTTCACCAAGGCGATGATGAACAGCAGGACCAGCGAACTCATATAAACAGCGACAAAGAATTCCACAGCCGTCAAGACCGCCAGAATCAACAGCGTGATCAAACCCAGGCGATAGGCAGCCGCTTTTTTTTCGTTCATTTTTNTTTATGCCTCCCCAGTTAATCGCCTGATGGCGCCGGCGCCAGATCACGCGTATAGACTGATCCAGCCAGACCATAATCGTATGGCTCACCCACGACTTCGAACGGAACGTCGTAGTTGAACTCCGGAACCGGCGACGGGATTTGCCACTCCGGTGAACGCGAACGCCACGGGTTGGTATCCGCCAAAGGCTCGGTGCGGGCACTGGCGATGAAATTGTAGATCATGATAAGCACCGACCAGCCAATGACCAGCGCGGACAGGGTAATGAGGATATGCGTCGTGGTNATACCNAGCGCGGGATCATAGTCGGCGACACGCCGGCGCATGCCCAGCAGNCCCACGCTCATCTGACCAATGCTCATGACCCAGAANGCCGGAAGCATCAGCCAGAAGTGCAGCTTGCCCANCGATTCCTTGTACATGCGNCCGCTGATCTTCGGATACCAGTAGTAGAGCGCNGCAAAGAACGGGAAGATGTACCCGCCGAACATTGTGGCGTGGAAATGGCCGACAATCCAGTAGCTGTCATGCAGATGCAAGTCAGTCGGGATGGTGCCCAGGATAGGGCCGGTNACGCCGCCGATGAGGAAGACCGAGATAGCNCCCANCACAAAGAGGAGCGGCGTCGGCGGGTTCTTTGGTAGCTTGCCTTCCCAAATGGTAGCAACCCAACTGAAGAATTTGACGCCCGTGGGGATGGCCACCAGCATCGTTGAGAACATGAACGGCATGCGCAGAGCGTCCGCCATGCCGGAAGTAAACATATGGTGGGCCCAGACGAGGAAGCCAACCAGGGCGATGCCGAGACTCGACAGCGCCACCCAGCGATAGCCAAACAGCGGCTTGCGGGCAAAAACCGGCAACAACTCGCTGATGACGCCCAGGCCCGGCAGGACGAAGACGTAAACAACGGGATGGCTATAGAACCAGAAGAGATGCTGGTAGAGAATCGGGTTGCCGCCGCCGGCCGGGTCGAAGAAATTCAGTCCGAGCACGCGTTCGGCCACGCTCATGGTCAGAGCGACGCCGACGGTCTGCGTGGCGGTCAGCTGAATGATCGAAGCAGCGGCCGATCCCCACACCACAATGGGCATGCGGAACAGAGTCATGCCCTTGGCCCGCATGGTCGCCGTTGTGACTAACATGTTGATCGAACTGGCAATGGACGAAAACCCATTGACCCAGAAACCCAGCATGAAAAGCACCACACCCAGCGGCGCGCGCAGGCTCAAGGTGGAGTAGCCAACCCAGCCCGTATCCCAGCCGCCGACGGCCATGCCGGTGAGGATCAGGAAGACAGACGGGATTGCCACCCAAAAGCTGAATGCATTGAGGCGGGGAAAGGCCATGTCGGACGCNCCGATCATCAGCGGCACCAGGTAGTTGACCATCGCGCCGACACCCAGGAGGATGCTGGCGATCATGACGATACCGTGGGCGCTGAAGAGCGTGTTGAACTGGTCATTAGTCAGCCACTGCATGCCCGGCTGAGCCAGTTCAATGCGGAAGAATATGGCAAACAAACCACCGACNAGCAACACCAGCAAAGCCGTGACGCCGTACTGAATGCCGATNACCTTGTGNTTGTAATCCACGTTAAAATAACGNGACCACTCCGGCTTGCCCTCAGGCGCGCCATGTTTCAGCGGCGTGCGCTTGCCNACAATCCACTTGAGCCAGTCNGTCAGCACNCCGGCCGCCAGGAGAAACCCCAGGACACTGAGGAGCGCGCCAAAGGCGACGGCCGGCTCGTAGAGCCACGGCGTGGGCTGGCCGCGGAAGGAGCGCAACAAAGCCACAAACCCGTAGCCTAGCGCCCAGGCGACATACTGCCCGACGACGCCCTTGACCAGAGATGAGGTCAGAAGAATTTTTAGCGTTCTAAACATCTATCTACTCCCTTTTATCTGTCGGCGCTCACTGTAGCGTCTTGATAAACGCGATGAGGTCGGCGGTGATGTCCAGGTCTATGGCCTCGGCCGATTCAACTTCCTGCTCGCGAGCGGCAAATTGCTCCAGATAATTTTGCGGCATGATGTTGGGATTGAATCCGGCCACGATTTGCGCGTTCGGNTCGTGAATGGAGGTCGTGATGTAGGCCTCATCCGATACGACGGTGGAGCCGTCGGCCATCTGTTCCTCGCGCAAGTACANCCCCTGCCAGGATGGCCCAACGCCCGGCGTTCCATCGATCGAGTGGCAAGCCACGCAACCGAAGCCCTCGGCGCTGGCCCAATAGGCGCCACGCTCTTCGGCGGTCATGTCGGCAAACGCGGGCGCGGCTGATTTCTCCTCGACCCAGGCCTGGAACTCCTCGNNGCTGACAACGCGCACATCCGCTTCCATCTGTGTATGGTTTAGCCCACAGATCTCCGCGCAGCGCAGGCGGTAGTTNCCTACCTCGGTTGGCGTGATGCGCAGGGTCGTCTCGCGGCCGGGCACCAGGTCTTGCTTGACGCGAAATTCCGGCACCCAGAAGGAGTGGATGACGTCCTCGGCGTTCATCTTGAGCACGGCCGTGCGATTGACCGGCAACACCAGCTCACCCGAACCGATGTTGTCCTGCTCGGGATAGCTGAAGCTCCATATCCACTGCTTGCCCACTACGNCGATCGTCATCTCCCCTTCTTTAGGGCTGGTGATCTCATTCAGCGCAACAGCGCCCCAAACGCCAAAGCCGAGAACGACAAACAGGGGAACGATGGTCCACCCGATCTCCAGCTTTGTATTGCCGTGAACGTGCGGCCCATCCGTTTCGTCGTCGTCGGCGCGGCGGAAGACAAACACCGAATAGAGCATCAGCACCATGATGAGCGCGAACAAAAAGGCGATCATCCAATAGTGGCCATTAAATAAATTATCGATAGGNCTTGCCTCGGCNCTGGCTGCTGGCGGAAGCGCAAAGATATATTCGAACAAAAAGCGCAACCCCACAGTGGTCAAGACCAACAGGATGGTAATGTTAATAAAATGTCTAAATCGTCCCATTATTCAACATCCTACTATAGATAGATCCAGATCCTCTTTTTAACCTAATTCCGGCCGGATAGTGACCTACCGCGGCCCCCCCGGAAACAACAAACGCCACTTAGTGGCGAACCCAACCCAACCCAACACGCAAATTGCCGNATCAACCGGCTATGAGTATCGATGGGCACGACAAAATTGCCGTGCCCGGCAAGACGACTGGGATTCTACTGCGGGGCGTTCAGAATGGCAATAACCCCTATGCCCAATCCGACGACCAAAAGGCCGGAAAGCACCACGGCGATGAAGTCCCACGGGATGGCCATCGTCTCCGTGCGGTTGATAGCGTTGATGCGATCCGAGCGAAGCCACAGGATCATCGCCAATAGGGCGATCCCAACAGCAACCAACACAAGGACGGAGACAATGTTGACAATGGCATCGTTGCGGACGATTTGCCAGCCGGGAAAAGCGAAGCTGGCGAACAGGAAGGTACTGAACGCAACGAACATCAAGATGGTGATGGCCGTGGTGATGACTGACCAGCGACGCCAGGTCGATTCGGGCGCGGCGCTCGTCGGCCGCGTCTCGCGCAACTTGGCGATCTTGGCGTTTTGCTTTTGTTCAAGCGCCGTGGCTTTCTGTTGATACGACGTGCTGGCCGTGGTATTGGCTACGAGGCGGGAGATGAGGATGTAGATGATGGCCAGAGTTAACCCCGCGCCGATGACCAGAGCCGGAATCAGCAGGGCCAGGCCGAGCATCAACTGCCAGCTTGGCAAAGTGATTTCGCTGCGGCCGCCAATCGGCACAGGNAGGGGGATAGTGACAGTGGTTGTCTCGGAAGGCAATGGCGTAGAGGTGCNGCCCCCAAACAGAGAGGGNAGCATAATGGTCAGGATGCCGCTGCCAACAAGTATGGCAAAGATTATGAGCCACGTAATCAATGATTGCTTGTTCTTCAAGAGTCCATCTCCACTAAATTACTCTTCAAAAAAGGCCATTTGCGGCCCGCGAGGGAATATACTATCACAATTATCCGCTTGCAACAGGATCACGAATCGTGATTACTCCCGGCCGGGCCCTTTGTCGCTTAGGCGGCCGAAGAGCCGGCGGATAGAAGACGGTTTCGTTTCCGGCTGGATGTCTGGTTGCAACTCATCGCGCAACGTCATCAGCGTGCGATGGTAAAGTGACTTGATCGCGCCCTCGCTGCGGCCCATGATATCGCCAATTTCGGCATTGGAAAGGTGTTCGACAAATTTGAGCGTCAGCAACTCTTGCCTATCGGCCGGCAAGCGGCGAACCGCCTTCAACAGGGCCGCCCGATCTTCAGCGAAGAGAGCGGACGCCTCCGGCCCGTCTTCATTCACTTGCCACCGGCTCAAATCATCCAGCGAAATGATCTTGCGCCGGCTGCGGTCGCGGTGCCAGTTGGCCACGAGGTTGTGGGCGATCCGATACAGCCAGGCCGAAAACGGCACGCCCCTGTCGTCATAGTTGCCAATGTGCTGCCAGGCCCGCATGAACGTCTTGGCCGCCAGATCCTCGGCGTCCGGCTCGCTGCTGGTGCGGTAATATATATATTGGAATATACGCTGTGAATAGCGCTCGTAGAGTAAGCCAAAAGCTTCCTCGTCTTCCTTGGCGCGTTGAATAAGCGCTGATTCGTCGAGCTCACGCTCGATATCGGTTACCGTCATGGCTATCGCAGAACGTAAATCCGTTTTCGACCATCTTCTGATAGAATAGCGGGCAGTATAACAAATGCCGCCGTGTCCGGCGACCCGGCCCGTGGTTTCATTCCTCGCTGCGCCGCAGAGGCGCCCCGGCTGAAAAACTTTGACAATCCACCAGTTCCGTTTTATAATTCAACTTCGCGTGACAAAGGTTCACCGACCACGCCTGCGTCACGAACAGTAAACAACAAGTCATTACGACGAAGCCGGCATCAAGTACGGATGCCGGTTCTTTTTGGAGGTTAAGGTGTACGCAATTATCGAAAGTGGTGGCCGGCAATACCGCGCCGAAGAGGGTCATACCTTCTCAGTCGAGAAGTTGCCCTATGAAGTCGGGGACAAGGTGGAACTTAGCAATGTTTTGTTGATCGCAGACGGGGATTCCGTTCATGTGGGTCAGCCGACCGTTGACGGAGCCACCGTGAAAGCGACTGTTGTAGAGCAATACCGGGGCAAGAAGATTCTCGTCTGGAAGTACCGGGCGAAACTCCGTTATCGCCGGCGCCGTGGCCACCGACAGGATTACACGCGCTTGCGCATCGACGAGATCGTTGCCGGCTAATCCGGCCAGGTATTATTTAGGGAGAGATGTAAGATGGCTCATAAGAAAGGTGGCGGCTCCACTCGTAACGGCCGCGACAGCAATGCCAAGCGTCTGGGTATCAAGCGCTATGGCGGTGAGTACGTTGGCCCCGGTGTGATTATCGTTCGCCAGAAAGGCACGAAGTATCGTCCCGGCAGCAACGTCGGTGTAGGCAGTGATTACACGATCTATTCCCTGATCGATGGTCAGGTGACGTTCGAGAATCGCTTCGGCCGCAAGGTCGTCAGCGTCTATCCGGCCCAGGCCGAGAGTGTTGGGGAGTAAGGGAAGATGAAGGAATCGATTCATCCGAAGTGGTACCCCAATGCCAAGGTGATCGTCGAAGGCGAAGTCGTCATGACCGTCGGCTCGACCAAGCCGGAGATCAGTGTTGAAGTCTGGTCGGGCACGCACCCGTTCTACACGGGCACGCAGCGCCTGATGGACACCGAGGGGCAGGTCGATCGCTTCATGCGCCGCCTGCAGAAACGGGAAGAGATCCAGGTCCAGACCGACACGGTCAAGCAGCGTCGCATGCCCGAGAACTACAGCATCGAAGAGATGGAATTGGGCACCCGTGTGAACAACGCGCTCTCGCAGGCGGGTCTGGTCACGGTTGGTGACGTGCTGAACTTGTTGAAGCAGGGCGATGACGCCGTGCTGGCCCTCCAGGGCGTCGGGCAAACGGCCCTTATCAAGATCAAGCGCTATATGCGCGACGAGGAATTGATCGACTAGGCAAATACCGGCTTCCGGTTTTGTATAGAAAATCAATCGCGAGGATAATACGGCAGATACGTCTTACAACGTATCTGCCTTTTTTATTTTCAGGAGGCAAACATGACCATGCCAACCCATGGAACGCATCCACGGGGACGAATTGAGATCATTTGCGGCAGTATGTTCAGCGGCAAGACGGAGGAGATGATCCGCCGCCTGCGCCGCGCCGTCATCGCCCGACAGCAGGTGCAGGCCTTCAAGCCATCTATCGACTCGCGCTATCACGTCGAAAAAGTCACGTCACACAACGGCCTGCACTTTGAGGCCCAGCCAATCAGTCATTCCCGGGACATCCTGACCGCCGTTGACCCGGAAACGGACGTCGTCGCCATCGATGAAGTGCAGTTTTTCGATGAAGACATCGTCGCGGTGTGCGAGACCCTGGCGGAACGCGGCAAGCGGGTCATTTGCGCGGGCTTGGACCAGGATTTCCGCGGCCTACCCTTCGGCCAGATGCCGGAGCTACTGGCGCGGGCCGAGGACGTCAGCAAGCTGCACGCTATCTGCGTNGTCTGCGGCGAGGACGCCAGCCGGACGCAGCGGCTGATTGAGGGCCGGCCCGCGGCGTTCGATGATCCCGTCGTCCTGGTCGGGGCGGCCGAGGTCTACGAGGCGCGCTGTCGCAAGTGCCATCAAATTGCGCAATCTTCAAAAATGACCCANGCCAATGGAGGGCAATAATCATGCGCGATATTTGGGCGGATATTGAGACGGTTCTCATCGATGAGGCGACCCTGCAAGCCCGNATCCAGGAAGTTGCCGCGCAAATCGAGGCGGATTATGCCGCCGAGGACGACCTGCTCCTCATCTGTGTGCTCAAAGGGGCATTCATGTTCCTATCCGATATTAGTCGGGCCATCAAGCGCGCCCACAGCGTCGACTTCATGGGCATCTCCAGTTACGGCAAGGGCACGACCAGCATGGGCGCGGTGCAGATCATCATGGACCTGAAAGCGCCCATCGAANAGCGCCACGTCCTTATTGTCGAGGACATCATCGACAGCGGCCGCACGCTCGACTATATGCGTCGCAGTCTGCTGGCCCGCTCGCCCGCTTCCCTGCGCATCTGCACCCTGTTGAACAAGCCGGCCCGGCGCGAGATCGATGTGAAGGTGGATTACGTCGGCTTCGATATCCCCGACGAGTTCGTCGTCGGTTATGGGCTGGATTTCGACGAACTCTACCGGAATCTGCCCTTTATCGCCGTGCTCAAGCCGGAAGTATTCGCCCACCTGCTGGGGTAACCGAACAACAACGATTCATGTGAACCCCCAGCGCAGATTGCCTCTCTCGCCGTTCGTTGAACGGCTTCGGCCAATCCTTGCCGCCGAACCGCAGCCTGTCCATCTGGTCGGGGGCACGGTGCGCGACGCCGTGCTGGGTCGGGCCATCCACGATATTGACCTCGTTGTGGCCGATGGCGCGCTGCCGCTTACCTTCCGGCTGGCCAGGGCGCTGGACCTGCCGGCCTATGTCCTCGACGCTGAGCGGGATGTCGGTCGCATTGTCGTGCCCGGCGAGGACCTGACGCTCGACATCGCCCGCTACCGGGGACCAACGCTTGAGGATGACTTGCGCGGCCGCGACTTCACAGTCAACGCGATGGCCCTGCCTATCAGCGGGCAATATATCAGCGAGGTGATCGATCTCCACGGCGGTCTGAGCGACCTGCGCGCCGGGCGCGTGCGGCACATCCACGTGAATTCGCTTGCGGACGACCCGGTGCGCGTGCTGCGCGCGGCGCGATTTGCCGCGCAACTCGACTTCGAACTGACAGCCGATACAGTGGCAGCGGCACATNTGGCCGCGCCCATGTTACCGTCGCGCTCCTCGCCGGAGCGAATACGCGACGAGCTAACCCGGCTATTGGCCACAGGCGCGCCGCAGATGGGCATCGAGTTCTTGCGACAGCTGGAAGCGTTGAAATTCGTCTTGCCGGAAGTAGCTGCTCTGGATGGCATTGCCCAGTCTGCCCCTCACCATGAGGATGTCTATCGCCATACGCTGAGCGTACTGCGCTTGATGGCGCAAATCGACGCGCTGATTCAGGAGCAGTTGCAGCTCGCCAGCGAAACGTGGCCGGTCGCCGTCGAGGAGCTCCTGTCTCCCTATCGCCAGTCCTTGCGTCAGCATCTGGCAGCGACGATTGATGGCGGCACCTCGGCACGTTCGCTGCTGATGTGGGGCGCGCTGCTGCACGATATCGGCAAGGCGGTCACACAAACGTTTGAGGCCGACGGCCGCATCCGCTTCCTCGGGCACGATGAAAAAGGGGCGGCCATCGCCGGGAAATTGCTCACCTCGTTCAGCTTCAGCAATGACGCCAGGCAACGCGGGCGCAAGATCGTCGCCGGGCACATGCGGCCGCTGTTCCTGGCCAATGACCGGCAACCCATCTCGCGCCGAACTATCTACCGGTACTTCCGCGATCTGGGGCCGGCGGGGATTGACGTGGTTTTGCTTTCCATCGCCGACCACCTTGCCACTTATGAGAGTTCCCACGTCAGTGAGGGTTGGGAGCCGCTGCGTGCCGTGCTCGACGCCCTGCTGGATACCTATTTCTATGGGTACAAAGAAACTATCGCGCCGCCACGCCTGCTCAATGGCCGAGAAATTATGGATGAGCTCGGTTTATCGCCGGGAGAGCAGATCGGCCGCATCGTTCGAGCCCTGGAGGAAGCCCAGGCGGCCGGGGAGGTAACCACCAGAGCGGAAGCCCTGGCCTTTATTCTCCGTATCGACTCCCAATAAAAAACCGGCTGATGGGTCAGCCATCAGCCGATCAAATCAGTTAATTCTCGTCATCGTNANGCTCTTACTGGAAGGANCCACCCTCGCGGCGCAGATGCTCCATGAACTCGTTGCGTACCGCCCGGTCGGTCTTGAACTCGCCCAGCATCGCCGTCGTCACCATGCGCGGGTGCTCTTTTTCCACCCCGCGCATCATGCCACACATATGGGAGCCTTCGACCACCACGGCCACGCCGCGCGGCTTGATGACTTCGTCGATCATGTCAGCGATCTGGCGCGTCATCCTTTCCTGAACCTGGAGGCGTCGGGCAAACATGTCGACGATGCGGGGCAACTTGGAGAGGCCGATCACCTTNTCGCTGGGAATGTAGGCCACGTGGGCGCGGCCGAAGAAGGGCAGCATGTGATGCTCGCACATNCTAAAGAACTCGATGTCCTTCACCACGACCATTTCGTCATACTCCACGTCGAAGAGGGCGCCATTCACCAGCGCTACCGGATCCGTCGCATACCCTTCCAGGATTTCGCCATACATCTTGGCCACGCGGTGGGGCGTGCGCTGCAATCCCTCGCGCTCTGGATCTTCGCCAACATTCACCAGGATCTCGCGCACGGCGTCCTCGATGGCCGGCTTGGAAACAAGGACGGACCGGGCCGGCGAGGGCTGGAGGATCACATGGCCGTTGCCGTTTGCATGGCCGTTGCCGTTGCCGTTGGTCTTAAAAATTACCTTCTGGGTGAAATCGACCGCGCCACCCATCGAATGTCCGTTGCTACCCTGGTTGTGATCGTACATGTCTGTCTCCTTATCCTATCCTGCGTTGTTGTTTCAAACGGTAAGTTGGCTATCCATACGCAGCCGCTTGTTCGTGTTTAAATCAGTATGTACAGGATTGTAGACGAATGTCCATGTATTGTCNAGTATTTATCAATATTAATTANAANNTGGTGATNTTCAGTNGCAAAAAAAGAGCGACCGGNCGGTCGCTCCTCNTNCAACACNGNAAAGTCAAGTACCTAGACAGCCTGNCGTCCCTGATAACCCGAGTGCAATTCNTGGAAATATTGNATAGACGGCTCGCCGTAGCGCCAGCAGAGAAAGACGTCCCGCCCATCTCGCTCGCACAGAAAGTCGAGCAATCCGGCCTCAAGACTCTTCATGATGCAGCCGTATGATTGGATGCGCAGCACTAGAGACTCGATCTCTTCAAACTCCTTCACCAGCCGCGATGCGCTGGCCCCGCCCACGTCGCTGCGCAAATCGGACAGTACCTCGCCGAGGGCGCGACTCTCGTGGCTAACACGCGCGCGCAATTCGAGCAGGCGGCCGACCAACGGCGACAACTCCGGCAGCAAGGCATTGGCTTCTTCCAGCGTAAAATAGCGCATCCCCATGACTTCAACCCTCAACAGGTAAATAAAAAGGGTGGCGGCCCACAGACCCACCACCCTTTGGATAGACTTGGAAAATGCTCAGTATTAGTGACCGCAGCCGCATCCACCGCCGGCCGATTCGGCGTAGCCCTCGCTCTCCTTCGTCTTGAAGGAGGAGCCACAGCCGCACGAAGTGACGGCGTTCGGATTGTCGATCTTGAAGCCGCCGCCCATAATGCTATCGACATAGTCGATGGTCGCCTGATTCAGATACATCATGCTGGTCGGGTCAATAAAGATCTTGACGCCGTCCTTCTCAATCACGTGATCGTAATTACGCGCCTCAGCCTCGAGCGCCATGCCGTACTGCATACCCGAGCAGCCACCGCCGGCAACAAACACGCGCAAACCATAGTCGGGCACATTCTTCTGGATCAAAAGATTGCGCACGGTATTCGCGGCCGCGTCCGTTAGATAGACGGTCTCAATATCAACCTGCTCCATTTGCTTTAATTCCATAATTGGCAATCCTCATCCCTAAAATATAGACATGATTCTATCAGTGGGGCTGGCCGATGTCAATTTTTATGAAGAATTTCATTATAAGTAACCCCTTGTGGTTGGCCGGCCAACCGGTTAGCTCAACATTCCCTACGAATGGGCAACACCCGCTTGACGGAGTATTGACGGTTGGCTATCCTGACAGGCAGTATGCATCAATTGGGGAATAAAACGCACCGTTTCAGACAGTCAGACCCGCCCATCAGGA
>JAACJX010000644.1 GCA_014237545.1 Ardenticatenia bacterium
CCGACGTCACCCGCCAGCGACTTAGGCGATGAGGTCACCATTACGTTGAACAATAGGGTCAACAATGAACCCTCGCCCAGACCGACCAGAATCAGCTTTAGGATGACCGCGGCGGTCCCCCAGTTATTACCGACGACGAAGGACAGGAGCGTCAGACCGGCGGCGACCAGCGAGAAAGCGATGATAGCAATGCGGCGCGGGGTCATGCGGCCATAGATTCGGACGACGAAAATGGCGGAAGCGGCAATAGACAGCGTGTAAGGGATGACGGCAATAGCCGTTTGCATCGTCGTGCGTCCTTGAACGATCTGGATGAAGAGCGGAATCAGAAAGTTCACCGCCGGGCCGAGCGCGCCAATGACGAGCAGGCAGATAATTGTCGCCCGTTCCATCGGTGAATCGAGCACTTCCAGGGAGAGCAACGGCTCCCGGCCCAACTCCGCGCGCTGGTGGGACCAGGCAAAGAACGCCTGAAACAGCAGCAAGCCAATCACCAGGAATAACAACGCCGGCGAAAGGCCGAGCAGATCAAANGGCGCGGCATTGCTGGCCTGAACGATTCCCCAGGAGTTGAGGTTGTTGAAGCCGAAGCTGATGAGGATCACGGCGACGGCCGATAGCACCACGCCAATGTAATCGATCTTGATGCCGCTTTGCCGAGGAACGGGCTTCAGACGGAAGCTGAGCAAGAAGACGATGATGGACACAAAGGTCAGCAGACCGAACGAATATCGCCAGCTCAGGAAAGTGCCCAGGAAGCCGGCGACAAAGAAGGCCAGCGCTCCGGAGAGGGCCGGCGTGGCCGCCAGAATACCCAGCGCCTGTGACTTCTGCGGCCCGCTGTAGTTGGCGGCGATCAATACGACCAGCGTCGGCACGAGCGCCGCCGCGGCGATGCCGGCCAGCGCCTGGGCGGCGTTCATCGTTGTGGCGTCCTGGCTGAAGGCCATCAGCCCCATCGCCAACCCATGAAGGAGGGCTGCTACCTGAAATACCAGCCGCTCGCCGAAAATCTTGCCGATTTTGGCTCCCAGCATCACGAATGCAGCCACAAACAGCGAGTAGACCACGAGCGCCGTCCCCACCGCCGTCGAGGGAACATTCAGATCATCGACTATAGGCCCGATGGATACCGGAATGGCATTGACGTTGAAGGCCATCTGCATCTGGGCCAGGACGATGACTCCCATGTAGAGCCACGTCACGCGTTGCATGGAGTCCGTTTTATTGTGAGCAGTTTGATTGCTCATAGAAATCACCCTGTTACACGAAGAAGCGCGCCGGGCGAGTCAATGGAATCGCCCAGCTGTATTGCGCGTTTGTTATGATTCGCTCCAGCGCTCAGCCAGCTTGATGCACATCTCGGTGGCGCGGGCCATGTCCTGAATGCTGACCCACTCCAGCGGCCCATGGATATTCTGCATGCCGGTGAAGAGGTTGGGCGTCGGA
>JAACJX010000645.1 GCA_014237545.1 Ardenticatenia bacterium
GACTCGCTCGCCAGCAGGTCGGCTACATCCCACAGCAGAATCCGCCGGTCTGTGCCACCCGTCGCCAGCCGGTTGCCGGCCGGGTTAAAGGCCACGTCGGCGACCACGGACTCGTGGCCGCGCAAAGTGGCAACACGCGACCCGGCGGCGACGTCCCACAGGTCTACCGTGCCATCCTGGCGGCTGATGGCCAGCAGGTCCCATTCCGGGCTGAGGGCGATGTCCGAAGATTCATCGTGCGCGGCCGGCAGCGTCGTGACGGTCCGGTTCCGCTCATCGGCCAGCGACCAGCGATAGAGGGTGACGGACGCGCGATCCGGGCCGGCGGTCACAAGGGTGAGGTTCTCGCCACGGCCGTCGAAGGCCAGCACGTGGTGGGCGCTGCCGGTCGCCGCGAGGGGCAGCTCCTCCAACTTTTCTCCTGTGCGGCTGTCCCAAATGACGGCCGCCGACTCGCCGGCGGTCGCCAGCCGCGTGCCGTCCGGCGCGGCCGCCAGAAGGGTGCCGTAGTAACCTGTCCCGCCGGTTTCGAAGGCCAGCAGCGTGCGGTTTGCCTGCACGGCCCGGTGCAAGGCCTCTTCCGCTTCCTGCGTCACCGAGGTCTCCAGCGCCTGCAAGGCAAGCAGCAGGCTCAGCTCAGGGTCCGTTTCCAACGCGTTGGTGGCCGCCAGCGACAGCTCCCGCGAGACGGCCAGGTTGGCATTGCCGATGGCTTCGGCCTCGCGCGTCTGGGCCAGCTCGGCGCTGGCGAGCGCGGCCGATTCGCTCCCGGCGGCCTGGGCCGCGCTCCGCTCCGCTTCGCGGGCCAGCAGCGCGGCGACCCCGATCAGGATGGCGGCCACGACCAGCGCGCCGGCCAGGACGGCCGCTAGCCGGCGGAAGCGGGCCGCGGCGGCGGTTTGCTCTGCCGCGCGGCGCTGTTCCAGGTCATTGAGCTCGTCCTCGTGCGCGCGGGCCCATTCGCTGGCCTGGGCCAGGCGCGCGCGGCGATAGAGCAGCCCCTCGTCGCCGCCCGAGCGCTCCCATTCCCGCGCGGCCTCGGCCAGGCGGTGGTGCAGCCGCAAGCCGTCGCGGTTCTCGCGCAGCCAGTCGCGCAGCCGCGGCCACTCGCGGATGAGCGCCTCGTGGGCGACCTCGACCGTGTCGTGGCCGATGATGATCAGGCGCGCGTCCGACAGCCGGTTGAGCACGCTCTGTACCAGGTCAGCCTCCTCCTGCCGGCTGGTCAGCTCGCCCAGCGCGGCCCGGCGGCGGGTGTAGATCTCCGGCAGGTTGTCGTCGGTGGGATCCCCCGGCTCAATAAGCCGCAAAAAGATGTGGCGGGCCGCCTCCTGCTCGGGCGGCGAAAAATGGGCGAAGATCGTCTCGGCCGATTGGGCCAGCGCCCCGGCCACGCCGCCCGTGGCCTCATAGCCGGCCAGAGTCAATGTATGGCCCTCGCGCCGCCGCCATGTCTCCAGCAGCGCGTGGGACAGCAGCGGCAGCGCGCCGGGCTGTTGGCCCACTTCACTCAACAGCAGGTCCACCAACCCCGGCTCGATGGACCAGCCGCCGCGGCGAGCTGGTTCTTCAATCGCGCGCCGCAGATCGTCGTGGCTCATTGCGCCGATGTAGAACTGATTCTCGGCCAGCGCGCGACGCAGCCCGGCAAACGGCGCGCACTGCTCGTAGAAGTCGGCGCGCAAGGCCAGAACAACGACGACCGGGCCAGGAGCCGTGGTCGCGGCGATCAGGTTGTCGATGAAAGCCTTTCGCGCCGCCTCGTCGCGGCACAGGCTGAAGATTTCCTCGAACTGGTCGACCACCAGCAACAGCCGCTGCCCGGTCTCATCCCATCGCGTCAGGCGCGCCGCCGCCAGATGCAAGGTCTGCGAGTCGGCCGCCAGGTCATTGACCAGCGCCGCCGGAGAGAGAATCGAGCCGGCCACCTGCCGCAATCCGCCGGCCAGCGACTCCAGCGGGGCGGCCGTCGGCGTCAGGACGTGAACCGTATCGCGGAAGGGTTGGGCCAGCGCGTCGCCGGTCGCTACGGATAGCCCGCGGGCGGCAGGCACAAGCCCGGCCCGGACGATCGACGACTTGCCGCTGCCCGACGCGCCGATGATGCTGATGACGCGGGCCTGGCCGTTGTCCGGCGCAAGGCAATCGCGCACGCTGGCCACAAGCTCTCCGGTCAGCGCCTCGCGGCCGAAGAACAGCACGGCATCCGCCTCGTCAAAATAACTCAGGCCTTTGAACGGCGTTTCCCCCGGGAATGGCGGCTCGGGCGCGGCCGGGACCGGCACCTCGGCCCGAATCGCTTCGTAGAGGGCGACAGTTTCCTCGTCCGGCCCGATGCCCAACTCGCGCTCGAGCACGCGACGACAGAGCTCGAATTGACCCAGAGCCAGGTCGCGCCGGCCATGCCGCACCAGCAAGTGCATCAGCCGCCGGTGGGCGGGCTCATCCCACGGCTCCAGCTCCAGTTGCCGCCGCGCGCAGTGGATGGCCTGGTCGATTTGGCCGTCGTTCTGATATTGCTGGCCGAGATGGATCAGCGCGTCCAGGGCGCGGCGGCGAAACTCGTCGCGCCGGACTCGCAACCACCCTTCCCAGGGCGTGGAGTCGGGCAGGGAAAAGCCCTCCAGAAAATCGCCCCGGTACATGGCCACCACGGCTTCCATATCCTCGATGGTGCGCGGGGCGGCCGCGGCGAACGATTCCACGTCCAGTTCATAATCGGAGGCGCGGTTGAACTGGACCGTGGCGCGGGTGATGAGCAGGTAGGGCGGGTCGGCGGCGCGATCGGCGATGGTGCCGCGCAAGCTGGCCAACGCCGAACGGAGGTTATTGATGGCGGAGTGGTTGTGGAAGTCGGGCCAGAGCAGCCCGGCCAGCGATTCGCGGGCATGGGGCCGCTGCGATTCGACAGCCAGATAGGCCAGCAACGCCCGGGCCTTGTTGGATTCAAATCCAGCGACCGCTTGTCCGTCCAGCGCCACCTGGAACGGGCCGAGGAAAGAGAGCGACAACCGTGCCATGATGCCCCCCGGCTCCGGTGTTAACCGGCTGCGACACGCTAACGATGAGACCGTATGAGTAAATTGTAATACTGCCCCGGGCAAAAATCAATCCTTGCGATCTCCTTGCGATTTTTGGCCCAAAAACCGGCGTTCCCTGGCGATCTCCTTGCGGTCGAATGCTATAGTGATCATAGGTTAGGCCGCCAGCGTAGGTCTAGCAAGGAGCATGAAATGTCAGACTGGTTATCAATGGAACAAAGGGTCTCCGAGCGCAAGGCCGAAGCCAAGGGCCTTGCCGATCAATACCTGGAATGGCGGCCGCCGCCGCGCCGCAGAGGCGCATTCGCCTGGCTGTCAGGCTTGCTCCGCAGACGGCCACGCCGGCCGGCAGAAGAGCCGCAGCCGGTCCGGCCGGCGTTCCGGTGAGCGCCGGAGGGGACAGGAAGCAGGTAGCACAATGTCAGGCGCGACGCATTCCGGAGTGCGTCGCGCCTGGTAGTTGGTTGCTTTACTGCTATCCTTAAAAACGAAAGGGTCTAATGGTTAGGTCTCCACGTCGCACCGTTTTCATGATACGATGTATTGTTGGGTATGTTAATGCTTATTCGGCCGTTCCACTCCATCAGGTAGAGGTCCATATCATCCCCATTACGATTTGAGTTATAAACAATATATTTTCCATCTGGTGACCAATCGGGGTTCTTATCGTCGGCCGTCTCGGATGTTATTGCCACTTGACCAGATCCATCGGCAAACATCACAAACAAATTTATATCTCCTTCAGAATTGCCGTCGTCGAGGCGTTGGTTTGACTCATATACAATCATAGTCCCGTTCGGATGCCACGAAATTCCACTTTTCTGTTGACTATATAACTGGGTCAGACGGGTGGGATTTGACCCGTCGGCACCCATTACATATATATCAGCGTGACCATCTCTCATAGCTTCGAATGCGATTTTGGTTCCGTCAGGTGACCAAAATGGACGTTGATCGTCACCAGGAAAGTTCGTCAAGTTTGTAGGGCTCGAACCATCAATGCCTACTACGAAAACATCTTGATCCCCATCAGGCAAGTTTGAGTTGTAAACCAATCTCGAGNCATCCGGAGACCAGTTTGCACAGCAATCATATGCCTCGTTGAAAGTTATTTGGTTAACGTTAGCACCATCGGCACTCATGACAAAAATCTCATTATCACCATCACGGTTTGATGTAAATGCAAGCCAGTTCCCATCTGCCGACCAAGCTGGATATGTGTCATCTGCCGGATTATCAGTTAGGCGCAGTAACCCAGATCCATCAGCATTCATCAGATAGATTTCATAGTTCCCATCGCGATTTGTTGCAAACGCAAATTGACCTGGAGGAGGCACAAACGAGGTAACGGCCGGACTTGGCTCATCTCGTGATAAGCTACAAAAATCTTTCTGTTCAAAACATCCCTGGACAAAATAAACTACAATTCCTCCAACAATCAATACAATAATTGGAATGACTAGGTTTCTAATCAGAAAAACTGGCTTTGTTTCTTTGCTGGTCACGTATCGATTTCCTACTAGGTTAAAGGCAATTTAGTTCAAATGCCGCGGCCCAAAGCTCTCCGGCAGCAGCGCGGCCAGCGTCGTCTGGCGCACGGCCCCCGGCCCGTCAACGATCCACACCGGCACATCCCCCTCTTCGGGCGCGAATTCGCTGAGCACCTGGCGGCACGCGCCACAGGGGGTCACGCCGTTCTCCGTGCACACGGCCAGCGCC
>JAACJX010000525.1 GCA_014237545.1 Ardenticatenia bacterium
AGCGGAGGGCGTGACGTTCAGGTCGCGCCAGGGAATGGCCGCTTCCAGCACGTAGCCGGCCCCGCTCGGCGTTGCGGCGACCACGATGCCGTGGGGCATGGTCGCGTCGAGCATTGACCCGCTGGCCGTTCCCTGGAAGCGGAAGGCAGAGGTCGGAACGTTGTTGAAGTCACCCGGCGAGAGGGTGATTTGAAAATCGTCCGGGCTCAGCGTGGGGCCGTAATCACCGGCGCGGTCGGCGTCGATCTGAAGCTCGATACTATCGCCNCGAAAGGTCTGATTNCCCAACTGGTTCTGGGCNTGGATGTCGTCGGCGACGTTGGCCACGAGATAGAGCGCGACATCATCCCACACCATTTGCCATGAGGCNGCCAGATCATCGCTGCCGTCCCAGGTNTCGCCGGAAAAGACGATGTGGGGCGACGAATAGACAGGCACCCCGGCCCATTCNGCNGCATTGCCGTCGATGGTCACCTGNGTNGTGGCTCGCGGNGCGACGACGTCCGAAGCCGGAGGCGGCTGGGGAGGNGTCGCGAAATCNCCCGGCAANGTCACTGTGGGGGCGATACCTGNGCCGCCGGAGGGTTCGGTGACCTCGGCGATGGGTTCATCTGTGGCCACCCCATCTGGCGTGGCTGTTTCGTCGCCCGGCAAGGACAGGCCAGGCTCCGGCGTCGTCCGTTGTTGCAGGACGAAGTAGCCGATCGCGCAGGCTCCAATCAGCAGAAAGACCGCCGCGGCCAGCGCCAGCCAATACCCGGAGCGCTTCGGGCGCGGCTGCTCCGGCTCCATCCCCTGCCATGCTTCATCCCAATCCGGCTTTGAATCGTTCATCATCCTCAAAAGTTAGCCGTTTTCGGGTTTAATGGCAACCTGAAAGCATCAGGTTATGTCAATGCTACTTGCCTTCTATGTATTTGGAAGGCCTTATGGCTTCGCATATAATGAATCTTGATGAGTGAGCCGCTGGTCTCCACGCGACCCCTCGCCAAACGTGTCGTCCTGTGGGGGGTGTTGCTGCTGGCGCTGTGGANTCTGGGGCGGGCGGCCGCCCTCTACTGGCAGGCGGATTGGACAGGTGGTCTGGGGATAACACCCGATCCTCGCCAACGCATGGCGTTGGCAATGGTTTGGGCCATCCTCTTTTTGGCGGCTGCCCTCGTCCTGGCGCGTCGCTCTGCCCGAATTGGGCGTCTGGTTCCGCTTCTATTGGGCTTGTTTGGTGTTTATGAACTCGGAATGATGATTGCGTTCACCACNGAGCCGCCGGCGNCNTTACTCNTTTTCGCATACGCTGCGTTTGTTTGTTTTGCCGGTTGGGCACTCTGGCGACCGCGTGGCAACGTCGTTCCAACCATCGGTAATGAGGAGATCGTTGAGCAGGCACCCTATGAATCCGAAAATTGAACAACTTCGACAGCTGAAACAACAAGCCCATCAAGGGGGTGGCGCGGACAAAATAGCGGCCCGCAAGGAGAAGGGAAAACTTTCCGCTCGCGAGCGTATCGAGTACTTGCTGGACAAGGGGTCTTTCAGAGAGATCGACGCGCTGGTAGTGCATCGCGAGACTAACTTCGGCATGGACAAGAAGAAGATCCTCGGCGACAGCGTTGTCACCGGCTGGGGGACAATCGACGGCCGCCTGGTTTACGTCTTCAGCCAGGACTTCACCGTGTTCGGCGGCAGCCTGAGCGGCGTCCATGCGGAGAAGATCTGCAAGGTGATGGATATGGCCATGCGCAACGGCGCGCCGATGATCGGTATCAACGATTCCGGTGGCGCGCGCATCCAGGAGGGGGTGGTCAGTTTGGCCGGCTATGCCGACGTCTTCCTGCGCAATACACTGGC
>JAACJX010000116.1 GCA_014237545.1 Ardenticatenia bacterium
GACGCGAACGGCCGTGGTCATCAGCGAGGAGCAGGGCGAAGTGGCCACTTTCAGGCAGCGGGGCCTTGATATCGCCCCCCATCGCCGCCTGATCAAGGAAGGTATCGACCTGCCGGAATCGATGCAACAGAAACCTCGGTTCCGCAGCCTGCAGCGCATGGCCCTCGACGGCGCCTTCAAAGAGCCGGAACACCCCTTTCGCATCGCGATTGTCTGCGCTATGTGGCTGACCGGCTTCGACGTGCCCAGCTTGTCACCACTTTACCTGGACAAGCCGCTCAAGGCCCACACCCTAATGCAGGCCATAGCCAGGGCAAATCGCGTTTACCAGGACAAGAACAACGGTCTCATCGTCGACTACATTGGAATACTCAAGTACTTGCGCGAGGCATTGGCCACGTTCGCCTGAACAGCCGATGACGGCCACGAGGAAGGCATCGAAGTCGATCCCGCCCGGCCGGAAGAAGAGCTTCTAGCGGACCTGGCCGAGGCGGTCGCCCTGGTACGAGCCTTCCTGGAAGAACGCAACGCCAGTCTCGACGCCATCATCGAGCAGGCTGGCTTTGCCCGCAACGCGGCGATCCTCGCGGCCAAGGAAGCGGCCAACGAGAACGATGAAACCCGTAAGCGCTTCGAGATATTGTGCCGGGAGGTCTTCCGCAAGTTCCGCGCATGCATCAACGTACCGGGTGTCAACGACTATCGCGACGACTACCGCACCATTGACGCTGTCTACAAGAGCTTGCAGCGCGACCGCGAATTGGCCGACATTGGCGATATCGTGCGTCAGCTGCATGAAATAGCGGACGATGTCATCGAGGTGCAAACCGACGCAAACCCGGAAGGAACATCGCTGTACGACATTAGTCAAATTGACTTCGAGCGGCTACGCCAGGAGTTCGAGCGTACTCCGGCCAAGCGCACCACGGTTCAGAATTTGCGGCAAGTCGTTGAGCAGCGATTACAGCGGATGATGGAGCGGAATCCATTACGCGCTGATTATCAGCAACGCTACGAGGCCATTGTGGCCGCCTACAACGGCGAGAAGGACCGGGTCACGATTGAGCAGACCTTCGAGGAACTGCTGCGCTTCGTGAAGGAACTGGATGAGGAAGAGGAGCGCGCCGTGCGCGAAGGGCTGGACGAGGAGTCGCTAGCGATCTTCGACTTGCTCAAGAAACCGGAATTGAGCGCGGCCGAGGTCGAACGCATCAAGGAAGTGGCCGGCGAGTTGCTTGTCACTCTCAAGGCGGATAAGCTGCGGGTCGATCATTGGACCGACAAGGAGACGACTCGTGATGCCGTAAGGGTTGCCATCCGTGACTTCTTGTGGAGCGACATAACCGGCCTACCAGTGGAGCGCTATAACGACAACGAGGTTACTGCTCGCGCGGAAGAAGTCTATCGGCATGTTCTGCGAGTCTATTCAACTGTGCCGTCGCCATACTACTCGTTGCCAGCCGCGGCGTAGGTGCCAGCATCCTGCATAATCTTTTGCCTAAGTCAGTGAACCTAACTTTTCGGGGTCAGTCGACCTGGCCAAGGGGGAGCTGACCGGCCTGTTCCAGAAGGTCGTCCAGCCCCTCAGCAGCCAGCGCCCCGCGTCACTGACGATGCAGTTGACCATCACGGCCCAATTCGACGCCGACCCGGGCAGCGGCCTCGATGCCGCGCTGGACGACGCCTTTGACAACAATACCTTTCCCCGGTTGACGAGGGAGGACAGTAAGAAGGGAAAAGCATGACTGAAGAGACGAAAAACAATCGAGCCCTCATGCCAACCGATGAGCGGGCCGTTGACTTCTACGGGGATGAGCTGCGGGTGTATGTCCTGGACGGAGAGCCTTACGTCCCTCTTCGGCCGATCTGTGACTTCCTGGGAGTATCCTGGAGTGGCCAGAGCGAGAGGATCAAGCGAGATGCCGTGCTCTCTGAGACGGTTAGGTTTGTACGTGTAACACGTACAAACCCAGCAGGCGGCCGGCCTGAGCTTCTCTGTTTGCCCCTAGAGTACTTAAACGGTTGGCTCTTTGGCATTAACGCGAGTCGGGTGCGAGAGGAACTCCGTGAGCGACTGATTCGCTATCAACGGGATTGCTATCGCGTTCTCGCTCAGGCTTTCCAGGGCGGGGCCGTGGCCTCTCCCTCCAGCGCGCTGACTCAGATACGGGACATGGCTCTGGCCATTGCGAATATGGCCGAGCAGCAAATGCTTCTGGAAGGGCGAGTCACAACCACAGAGGCCCGGCTGGATAAGGCGGCGGTCGTAGTAGGCGATCTGAGTAAGCGACTGGGGAAGCTGGAGAGCCGGCTCTCCCCTGGCTCCTTTATCACCGAGGAGCAAGCGGCTGAAGTCTCACAGCGTGTCAAGGCCCTGGCTGGCCGGCTCCAGGAACAGACNCCAGGCAAGAACTACTATCAAAGCATCTTTGGGGAGCTTTACAGGCGCTTTAATGTCTCCAGTTACAAGCTGATCCGACAGGATAGCTATGCAGAGGTGATCGCCTTTTTGGAGGAATGGGGGCGGGGGATTTAGCGGCTCGGCCGACAAGAGCAGAGTGCAAGTCGTGGTACAGCCCATTACCTCTTCCCTTCAACTCCTTGAGCAGTTGCCACCAGGCAAGCGATTAACTGCTGCTGATTTGGACGAACTGCTGGTATCAGCTTGCATTTCCAATTGCCGTAGATGCTGTCAACGCCGCTAGTAAGGCAAATCATTTCCTAAAGACCATCCTGTCTTGTCTTGCAACCGCGCCTTTGGTCAACCGCCCATTGTCATGTGGACACTTCTTCAAAGTTAGCGTAGTAGCGAACGGCAAACTGGCGCGCGACTGACTATTTCGCTTCAAATAAATAGAACATTTGTGCTATAACATAAAACACGTTATCATAGACACGCACACACATTCAGATGCAACACCATGGAGGTGCCCCCATGTAACGGAATTCCTACCCCATCGTTAAGCAGAAGTTCGCCCACTTAGCAGTGGCCACTTAACAGTGGGGTGAGTTCAGCGGCCGCGCGCCCGGCCGTGGCAGTTGCTGCCGAGCGGATAACCCCAAGCACGATGAGCGGCACCATAAGAGGCCAATGGGCAACCGGCGTCCGTTATGGCGCGGTGATGGACGCTGGTTGCCCCTAACACGCGCATAGCCACAGAGGCAACCGAGGCCGAAAGGGGAGAACCCCTCTCCCGGCCGAGCCAGAAGTCTGCAGGGATTCGGCCGGAACGCAACCAACCGCGTGGCCGGATTTTTGGTTTTTTGTGGGAAGGAGCAGCAGACTATGGCTCAGACCGTCACTCACTTGAGCCGAGACAGGCTCATCCAAGAACTCAAGCGACATCGAGATAGCGGAATTGGCTACCCTGTGCCGGCTGACCACGAGCTGGCCCGGGGCCAGGGCGACTGCGTGCTGGAGATTCTCGTCGTCAGCGACGAGAGCCGGCATGGGCGGCCGGCGAGCGTGACCTGGAGCGTTCACCCCAGAGATGGTCGCTTCTACGACGCCGGAGCGGCGATTGGGAACACGTCGGTTGACCAACTCTGCAATCGCTTTCCGTTCCTGTTTGAGGAGCCGGAACGGGCGGGGTGGCCGGGGACTGTGCGGCCGAGCGATGTGAAAATAGCGTGAAAAGCGTGACGGCCCACATGATCCACAAACCCACCCATCGCCAGATCCGCGCCATCATCCAGACGGTAGAGCAGTGGCGAAAGGCCATCGCCGCCGAGCGGTTGCCGTTTCCTAAGCCGAACCCGTATGAGGCGACGCTGTTCATGCAGACGGAGGTCGGTGAGGCTGTTGACGCGCTCATGCGTCGTTATAGCCGGACGGCCTACACGCGGGCGAACAGCAATCCGAAGCGGGCGCGTCTATATGACGAGCTGCTCGACGTGGCCTTCATGGCCGCCTCCATCGTTGGGGAGCGGCAACCAACATCGGGGCAGATCAGTTTCGCCCTGAGCACGGCCTTCCAGGCGAATCCCTTGCCTGAAAGCATCCGCGAGGCGGCTACCTTCCGGCAGCTGCTGGGGGAGCCACGTATTCAGGAACATCAACTGCGCTATCTCATTACCACCCGCCTGACCCATTTCACCGCGCAGGCGTGCGCCGAAGCGGAAGAGCTGCACTGGGTCGACCGGGGATTGGCCTTCAAGCATGAAGCGGCGATCCGGGTGCGGCCGGTCACCGAGCACCTCATCTTCCTGGCAACATGCGCCATCATCGTCGCCTACGCAGCCGCGGCCCTGCATCTGTCGCAGACCGTGCTGATGGACAGCTATGACACGGCGCGCCCTGACTGGTTTGTGGAGGATCTGCAATACCGGCTCGACGAGCGGCGGGAAAAGGTCATCAAGCGGGCGGCTATCATTGCCAATAGTAACCGGCTTCAGTGACCCATGTGGGAGGAACGGCCGGTCTCGTACTGCCCTGTTTGCTCAAGGAGCCAATCGTTATGACTCTACTTCGCAACCTGCTCGCTGCTATCCGGCGACTGATTGAGCGCATCCGGCCGGAGGAAGTCCCGGATGGGAACCCGGAGTATCTATGAGAGGAAGCCGGTAAACCCCTACTGAGTCGTCCCTATACCTCGTAGCCCACGCCGGCGCTGGGAGCGCGGCCGTGGCCGCGTGACCTACGCCGATGAAACCCAATCCATGCCATGCTCACGCCGATCCAGCAACTACCACTGACCGAAGCCCAACGCCAAACCGCCCTGAACCACCACATACTGGCCCTGGACCTGGACTGCACTGCCCTGCTCCATCAACCGGAGCGCGGCAGCGGCGTCTACGTCCTCGACCAGTACGCCCAGCCGCGGGGCGCGGCCGTGACCTGCTCCCTGCTGCTGGCCCTGCACCTGAACGGAACGTGTCCGCGCCGGTGGTCATTTTTACAGCCACCGCGACGTCGATGCGCTCCGGCGAGCCGAGAACCGGCTCCATTCCTTCTAGCCTAAGACAGACATGCAAGGACACAAGCTGATCACCTTTCAACACGCCTGCGCCCACACTGGTGTTACGCGCAGGTGTCATGCGACGACCACGAGGCCGCCCCAGGAGGCCGCGCCGTGGACTTGACCTACATCAATATCCAGACATTGCAGAGCATCCTGGACCATCTCTATCCCGGCGCGAGGGCCTATGGCGAGCCGGGCGGAGATCTGAGGGCGGCGCTGTGCGGTAACGACATCGTGACCATCCGGCGCGGGCTGCTGAACGACATCGTCCGGTCGCACGCCGGGCTGTTTGAGCACGCGCTGGGCGAGCCGGCGCTGTACCCGATCTTGGTGGCCGCGGCCGTGAACACGTCGTTTCTGGAGCTCCAGGCGGCGCAGGAGCAGGCCATTGCCGAGAGCCGCGAGCGGCCCCGGCCGGAGGATGAGCATAACGAGGATGCGCCCACGCCGCCGGAGGAGGGCGGGTACGAAGAGGACGACGCGGAGTGGGAGTTGTAGAGCCATGACCGAGAGCAACGACACCCGTCCTTTGCCCGAAAAGGGGCAACATCATTTTGAGTGGGTGCCCGACGAACCTCTTGAGAGCGCGATTGCCCAGGCCGAGACGGTCTATGGCCAGCGCGGGCAGGCCATCCAGAGCGTGTGGGCGCCGGCCAAGCGGCACGGGGAGACGACCCGGCACACGCTGGCCGGCGGGCGGGCCATTGAGGTGTACCCGCACCCGCGCGTGCCGGAGTGGCACATTGTCGTTGAACTGGTTGGGAGCGAAGAGGCGGCCGGAGCCGCAGGAGTGAGATGACCATCCATAAAACCCCACAACTGGCAGGCCCGATCCTGATGAGCCGGGCCAGCTTCAATATCCCTGTTCAGCCAGGCGCCTGCCCGGCCGGCTTCCGCGAGGCGCTGATCGCCCAACTCGACGTGCACTGGGCCGATGCCAGTTTCGCGTCCGACGGCCGGCTCACCGTTGAGATGNANATGCTCACCGCNGGCCCNCCGCTGACCGAGATGATGGATGTNCTGAANCAGGCGTGGGCNGCGGCGGCCGGGCAGTGCCAGGAGTGCTACTACTGCGGCCAGGCGGCCACCCACTACATCTTCCTGCCCCAGAACCCGCGCTTTCTGTGTGACGCCTGCGCGACCATCTGCCGCGATGTCATGGCTAAGACGAACGGGCCGATGCCCATTGAGGAGATTGCTTTATGAACCACAGCACTGATCAGCCCTCAATCTGGCTCTGCATCATGCTGGACCAGGGCGAGGAGACCTATGACTCCAAAGACGAATGCCCCACGCTTTGCTTCCGGCCCAATGCCCTACGTCGCCTGGTGTGGAAGAGCGATCAGGCCGGCCGGCACGCGGTGAAGTTCACCAGGCTTTTCGCCAACGACTNCCTGGAGTGGGGCACTTTCGATGTCGANTGCGTGGCCGTGGATTGGGGCGTGCTTGNTGGGATGCCCGGATTTAACCACCGGAATGGCCGCGGGGTGCTGTACGGGGAACTGCCCGGATGCGACCGGCTCGCCGGCTATGCCAAGGCGACGAGGCGCAACGACCACGACGCGCTGTACCTGAGCTTTACCGATGCCGATGATTACACCGACTGGGCCATGTGCCACAGCGGGAACCTGGTCGAGTGGGTGGTCAGCGTGACTGAGGCGCAACCGGCATGAACGGACGGCGAACACTGCCACAACAGACGCTGNATAAGCTGGCGACGCTGNATGAGTGCGCCGGCGGCGATCCGGCCGCCGGGGACGAAGAGAAGGCGATTGACATCACCCCACACCCGGCTGCGGCCGTTGGCGATCGGGAGCGGGCGGCCGAATCGGAACGGCTTCTACGGGGCCTGCTGCGAGCCCACGAGGGAGACCCGGCCGGCGGCGAGTGAGCGATGGACGCGACGCAACGCTGGCAGCTACTTCCCGACGCGGCCGGGCCGGCGGTGGTGGACACCGTCGAACTGCGGCAGTACGAGCTAGGGGACTTTCTGACTTTTCTCAACGAGCGGGAGAGCCTGGTGCCGGTGTATCCCGCGGCCGAGTTGCGGCTGATCCTGGCCGCCAACGGCATCCCGCATAACAGCGAAGACCTGAACACCGCCCTGTCGAAGCGGGAGATTCTGGGGATGATCCGGGANGGNACGCCGGCGCCGGCGATCCGGGCGGCGCTGCGCCAGGGACGGGTGGAGGAGCTGGCGCGGGGGTGGAAGGAGATCGTGCAGGAGCGGCAGGTGCTGCGGCCGAAGCGGGCCGTGACGACGCAGGAGAATGTCAGCGCCTTCCGGGCGGCCGTGCAGACGAACTTTACGCAGGAAGAGATGTTCGTCATGGGGGCCGACATCGACGGAACGCCGGCGACGGA
>JAACJX010000204.1 GCA_014237545.1 Ardenticatenia bacterium
CGGCGAGACGGTGCGCGTCTTCTTTGGCGTGGGCGGGCCGAACATAGGCTCCAACTTCCACATCATCGGCGAGGTGTTCGACCGGGTGTGGAAGGGGTCGGACGATACGTACACCGCTAACGGCGAGGCGTGGTACGTGTCGCCCGGTTCCGTCTCCGCCTTCGAGATGCATCTGGACGTGCCGGGCGAGTACGTGCTGGTCGACCACGCCCTCTACCGCACGCAGAAGGGCGCGCTCGGCCTCCTGCACGTCACAGGCGAGTGGGACACCGAGATTTACTCGCCCCCGGCAGAAGGGAGTAGCCATTAAGTTCGGACAGATGCGCCAAAGTCACCCGTCCNCTGTGGGGCCGTCACAGCCGGCTGATTATTGGGACAGACTGGCAGCGAGCTTNGATGACGAGCCGGATCACGGGTTGCGCGACCCGGCGATCCGCGACGCGTGGCGCGATCTGCTGGCGGAGTGGCTGCCGGCGGGTCGCGTCGTGGTGNTGGACATCGGCTGCGGGACGGGTTCGTTGAGCCTGCTGCTGGCCGAGCTTGGCCATCGGGTGACGGGGAGCGACTGGTCGCCCGAGATGATCACCCTCGCCAGAGCCAAGGTCACGGCCGCCGGGCGAGCGGCAGATTTCTTCGTCATGGATGCGGCCGCGCCCGCCCTGGCCCCCAGCCGGTTCGACGTCGTGTTGTGCCGTCATTTGCTGTGGGCCGTGCCCGATCCGGCGTGGGCGTTACGGCGCTGGGCGGGCTTGCTGGCTCCCGGCGGGCGGCTGGTGTTGGTCGAGGGCTATTGGCATACTGGCGGCGGGCTGCATGCCGAGGAGATCGTCNATGCTTTGCCGCCGTCGTTGGCCAATGCCCAGGTGCATAATTTGACCGGGCGACCGAACCTGTGGGGTGGTGATGTGGGGGATGAACGATATGCGATCGTTGCCCTCAGCGGAGCCTGATTTGCCCGCGTCACGTTGCCCAGTGTTAATTATCGGCATCCGGTATCCCGCGTATCAATAATTGCTCCTCGAACATATACCCAAATAAATCATCTCTCCCGCCTATTGTGAGTTATACTGTAATTGCGATCCGCCCCTGATGGCGCGAATCGGCCGCCGGTCGATCCCCCCAACCGGCAANGGGAGCCGAGATGGAAGTCGTCAAGATTGATCTCAATAACCGGAGCGCCGTCGCTGAAACATTGCTCATCCCCCTCTATATGCGTGCCCGGGAGATGGGCGAGGCGAAACCGCTCCTGCGCGACGAGGCGGCCGTCGCCCTTGTCGAACGCATTGACTACGATTTCAAGCGGATCAAGTTGCTCAATGTCAACCGGGTGGGCTCTATCATGCGCACCCATCGGATTGACCTGTGGACGCGCGATTTCCTGGCCGNCCACCCCGGCGCGGCCGTCGTCCANATCGGNTGCGGCTTCGATACGCGCTTCGATCGGGTGGACGATGGCCGAGTGGAGTGGTATGACCTCGACCTGCCGGAAGTGATCGCTCTGCGACGCGAACTGCTGCCGGAGCACCGGCGCTGCAACTTGCTGGCCTTCTCAGTCTTCGACCCGAACTGGCTGGAGGCCGTCAGCCCTGCCAATATGCCGGCTCTGTTCATCGCCGAAGGTGTCTTGCCCTATTTTGAGGAGGCACAGGTCAAAACGCTCATCCTGATGCTCCAACGGCATTTCCCAGGCGCNGAGTTGNTCTGTGACGCCTTTACTCCCTTCATGGTCAGGGTCGACAATCTGATCTTGATCAGGATGAAATTTCAGGCCCGTCTGCGTTGGGGAATCAGGCGTGGCCGCGACATGGAGCGTTGGGGGCCAGGGATAAAACTGCTGGATGAGTGGTTCTACTTCGATGAGCCGGAGCCACGGATGGGTGCNGCGCAATGGATGCGNTACTTTCCGCCGTTCGCCCGGGGAGTGGGCATTTTTCAATACCTGCTGGGAAACGCAACAGGTCACTACAATTCTTAAACACGGACTTCTGGTAAGAATTCGGGAGAGGAAAAATGAATGCCACCTTAGATCAATCACAACCGGACCGGCGGCCGCTGGTCATTCTTCTCATCCTATTCGTCGGGTTGTGGGCCGTCACCATCGCCACCTGGATATTTGACGAGGCAGGCTATAGCGCCGGCATGCCGATGCCGATCTTCGCTCTCCACCTGCTGGCCCCGCTCCTGGTCGGCCTGATCGTCGGCTGGCGCCGGCTAAGCCTCTGGTCGGGCGCTAAGGCGGGCGCGATTGCCGGGGCGCTCTTCGGCGCGGCCAACATCGCCGTCCAGCTCCTGTGGGGCGGAGTCCTCTCATTGCTCGGAAGGATATCTCCCGACCAGCCCTTCACATTCGTCGAAAGCATCTTCGAGGTACTGGAGTTCCTCATTCTCTTTGCCGTGGTGGGGCTGGCGCTGGGGGGCATCGGCGGCTTGCTGGGCGCGGCGATTGGCGGCCGCCGTCGCGGCGAAAAGTAAGCCCAGCGACACTCAAATCGTTGGGCGACACATCGGACTGCTGATCGTCATCGCGGCCGCGGCCTCAGTCGCCACCGCAATTCCACCATTCGCGGGGAGGATGCATCCAGTCGCCCAGGTGCCTGCGCGCCCAGCCGGCCGGGATATACCAGTCGTGGCCGTGGAACGGCTGGAATAAGTAGAAAAGTTGTAAGGAACGTGAGAAGAGATGGCTATTGAAAATTGGGACTTGGCCAAGTTAATCGCCGGCCTGGGCTGTATCCTGGTGGCGGCGCTGCTAATGCTGTTTGGTGAAAGCGACAGCACGACGGCCGGAGCGGTGATCTTCCTAATTCTGGGGCTGGCCAGTATCGTCGCGTCGCGCAAGAAAGCGTGAGCGCCGATCGGCCGGCTACTAAAAACAAAAAGGGCAGAACCGTTTCCGATTCCGCCC
>JAACJX010000033.1 GCA_014237545.1 Ardenticatenia bacterium
CAGCGCCTTTGCCTTGGCCGATATGCAAGTGAACCTGGGTCGCCTGAACGACGCAAACAAATCCCTCCAGCGGGGCATCCNGCGGGCGGCCGCGCTGGGTCCGGATGCCGAAGCCATCACCGCTCATCACCATCTGGGGCTGGCCTTGCTGGCTCACGAGCAGGGCGACGGGGCCGCCACGACCAGGNACCTGCAAANCGCCACNGATCTGGGGCCTCGCACCACGTTGGTGGATTGGCGGCACCGCTGGGCCCTCGCCCAGGCCCGGCTATTNGAATCGGCCGGCGAATGGGATTTGGCGCTTGAATGGCTCGACGAGGCTCAGCGGGCTTACGTCAAAGTCTCGATTCCCATCGTGCAACCGATCGCGGCGCGCCAGGCGCGGGTCTATCTTAAACAGGGACGACTTGACCGGGCCCAAGTCTGGCTGCGGGAGCGAGGTATTTCCGCGGGGGATGAGGTCCACTATCTGACCGAGTACGAACATCTCACCCTGGTTGAAGTGCGGCTAGCCGAGGGCTCGTGGAGCGGGGTCGATGACTTGCTGGAACGCCTGTTAGCGTTGGCTGAAGCGCAAAAACGGACCGGTAGCGTAATTGAAATCCTGCTGACCCAGGCTCAAGTTTTCCAGGCGCAGGGGAATCAGAGCGACGCCCTCGCCGCCCTGGAAAAAGCGCTCATGCTGGCNGAGCCGGAAGGGTATCTNCGCACTTTTGTGGNCAGAGGCGAAACGATGCGCCTTCTGCTCTCAGGNTTGAGAGATAAACANACCNGCCACNCCTTNCGCAGTTATGTAAACAAANTCCTGGCNGCGTTNTCNTCCCNGGCCAATGACCATCCACAACCNTTATNGACCAACCGCGCATCNGGGCTCTTCGAACCNCTCACNGACCGCGAACTCGAAATCCTACNNCTTATTGCCGNCGGNAGATCCAACAGCGAGATCAGNCAGCAGCTTTATCTGGCGCTCAGCACGGTCAAGGGGCACAACCTGCGCATCTTCGACAAGCTAGAGGTCCAAAACCGCACCGAGGCNGTCGCNCGCGCCCGCGAGTTGGGACTGCTCTAATCCCCAAAAACAATACTCTTCTCAATACTATAGTAGCTATCCGGCCGTACCACCCTGGCTTTATAGTAGGGTTCATGAAGCCGGCGCAAACAAAACCCGTCGTCTACGAAATCAGGGTCGCGGGTCACCTGTCACCGCAATGGGCGGACTGGTTCGAAGGATTGACCATCATTTTGATAGATGATGGCGACACGATTTTGACTGGCCCGGTGATCGATCAGGCGGCGTTATATGGGTTGCTCAAAAAAGCGCGTGATTTGGGTTTGTCGCTGGTTTCGATCAACGCTATTAAGCCCGGATCNCCGGCCATCCTCGGGACGGATCAAGCGGTTCAGCCCGATGTCGCAGAGCCGGGCCACGACAGTGACCCGATCAACATCATTCCAACAGTGGAGAATTTATGAACACAATCGCAACCCCCGTGAAAAAGATTGATACGAAAGCCCTGCTTTCAACCCTCTGGATCGTCGTGGCGATCAATATGGTGAAAGCGGATGTGCTTTCGCTGTACATTCCCGGTTCGGTCGATGAAGTAGCCAGAACGGCCGGCGACACACCCATCCCGCTCCTGATGCTGGGCGGAGCCATCCTGATGGAGATTTCAATCCTGATGATCCTGCTATCTCGCGTGTTGGAACGTGGAGTGAATCGGTGGGCCAACATCGTTGCCGGCGCGATCACGATCGCATTTGTGGTAATCGGTGGCGCGACCTATCCCCACTACCTTTTCATCGCCGCGGTTGAGGTGATCTGCCTGGTGCTGATCATCTGGTTTGCCTGGAAATGGCGTAATGAAGCCACCCCGCAATGAGGCACATACACAAACCTGATCCACATTTNCCGCCGATTTCCAGATTGGAGAGGAAATCTGCGCAATCTGCGGATCACATTTCTTAGTTCAAAAGATAAATGGAGATTGATATGAAAAACTTGCAGAAATCCGGCGGCTTTGCGGCATTGTATATGGCCTTTGCCTACCTGATCGGAATGGCCCTCTTTCTAGTCGTGCTGGACTACCCCGGCATCACCGACCCGGCCCAAAAGGTGACTTTGCTCGTGGAGAAGCAGTTGGTGATTTTCTCCACCAACCTGCTCATGTACGTGTTCTTCGGCGTTGCCCTGGTCGTTTTGTCGCTGGCGCTGCACGACCGGTTGAAGTCCGGCGCGCCGGCCCTCATGGGGGCAGCAACCACATTCGGGATCATCTGGGCCGGCTCCTTGATCGCCAGCGGGATGGTCNCGAATGCCGGAATCGCCCCGACAGTCGCGCTCCNCGCCACGGACCCGGCGCAGGCANCAGTGGCCTGGCAAGGCATTGAAGCGGTAGCCGCCGGTCTGGGCAACGGCAACGGCGAAATCCTGGGCGGCCTCTGGGTGCTGCTGGTCAGTGTGGTTGGGCTGCGGACCGGCGAGCTGACCAAGGGACTGAACCGCCTCGGTCTGCTGGTTGGCGCGGTGGGCATTCTCTCGCTGATTCCCGTGTTTACTGAGATACTAACCGGCATTTTCGGCGTGGGTCAGATGGTCTGGTTCGTCCGGCTGGGAATCGTGCTATTGCGCGGACACTCGGCCGAAACAGCCTCATACGGGGCGCCTTCATCCATCGCGACCCCCTTGTAGACCAACAATACCTGACGGGGCGGCGACACGGGTAATGGCCCACACGACACCTTTATCGCCGACCTGTCAGGTCTGTTTCATCAGGACGAATTGATCAGAGCGTGCTATCATTTCCCCATCGCGGCCGCGCCGCGCGCCGCTAGCCTATTGGAGAATCCCCATGACCATCGCCCGCGTCAGTGAAATGATCGCCCAGAAAGGCCGCGAGGACGAATTGCGCGATTTTATTGAGGTTGTCGTGCGTCCCAAC
>JAACJX010000039.1 GCA_014237545.1 Ardenticatenia bacterium
GCCAGGCGGCCGCGGCTATCGCGGTCAGAAAAGCTGGGGTGCTCGGGCCAGATACCGGAGTCGACGATGCCGATGATGATGTCCTCACCCGCGCCGTCGACCTTCTTGTTGGCCAGGGCCGGATCGCCCAACTGGTCCCACAGACCGCCGTCTGCGGTCAGCCCCAGGAAGGTGGGTGTCGAGGATGTATCGACGTAGTAAAACTCGTTCTTGGTCACGGCCAACACGCCGGGATTCGTCGCGAGTTTTTCGGCCTGGGCATCGGTCAGTTCGGCCGCAAAGCCAGTGTAGGTGTAGGTGTAGCCATAGAGCTTTTTGCCGCCCGCGGCCTTCACCAACGCGTCTTGCTTCTTGGTCAGAAAGTCGACATATTTGACGACCTTGGCGCTGCGCGGGTTGATTTTCTCACCGGCGGCTGGGCGCGTGGCTGGAAAGCCGCGCACGTCGCCGTCGTAGGCCACGACAGGCTTGTCGACCAATTGCACAATGTAGACGTCTTTCCGTCCATTCGCCTGGCTCTTGCGCGATTGTTCCTGATTCGTTCCCGCGCCGAANGCAGGAACGGCGATTGCCAGTATAGCAATCAACAGTATAAACAAGGCAGTGATCCGCTTCATGTTTCCTCGTCTTCAAATGGTACTGATTGGGCCGCCGGATTCGCAAGGCGCGGCCGGCGGGGAGAGTGGGTGGCCGGCGATTGGGATCTCGCCGTCGCCAGGGCGACACGTCGCCCGCATGCTATTGGACATCCGGTGATTGAGAAAAATGGGGTGTGGGCGCCTCCTGCCGGCTTTGGGTGGGTACTGCCTCCCCCCGGGCGCCGGCGACGGGTGTCGAGGGGCATGGTCCTGCTCTCAGCAGCACGGGACGACAACGGGAAGTAATGACGGACTTCCCCGGCGCGGACTGATAGCCGGCACTCTCCCTTTGCCGGGCGCTTGTCGATCATCGATTGTGCACGCGCAACGATGATGTTAAGGCTCATCCGCACCTGATACCACGGTGATGGCTGGGGACCGTTCGTGAGTGACGATCGCGTCGAGGATGGGGTTGGCTCCAGCTACGCGCTATTTTTATCGATCACGAACAAAAATGCAATACTTTCTGGCTAATTAATCGCTGGCCTGCCTGATCATTTGCCGGATATCCTCATCCGTCGGGAAGGAGGTCGCGCGGCCGGCGGCGTCGCGCTACAATCAGCGCAACTTTCCAGGAGGTTTTCGCTCGTGTCTATGTTTCGCTCTGTCCCCGATCATGTCTGGGCTTTTGATCTGGAGTGGGTGCCCGACCTGGGCAGCGGCCGCCGCGCCTATGACCTGCCGCCGGAGTTGCCCGATGACGAAGTCTACGCCGCCATGTGGGCCAATGGCGGGGCGACCGACGACGCGCCGCGCCCGTACCTGAAGACGATGCTCTGCCGGGTCGTGTCGCTGGCGGTCGTCATCCGCAAGGCCCAACACGGCAAAGTGNCGCTGTCGCTCTTCTCGCTGCCGGATGATGGGCCGATGCCGGAGCGAGAGTTGATCGGCCGCTTCCTGCGCGGGGTGGGCGAGGGCACACCCAAGCCGCAGATCGTCGGCTTCAACTCGCGCGAGTCAGACCTGCCCATCCTCATCCAGCGCGGCATGGCCCAGGGCATCTCCGTGCCCTCCTTCTGCCATCGTCCGGAGAAGCCGTGGGATGGCTATGACTACTTCAGCAAAAACTCAGAGGCTCACATCGATCTGAAGGAAGTCGTCGGCGGTTGGGGCAGGGCCACGCCCAGCCTGCACGAGTACGCCTGCGCCTGCGGCATCCCCGGCAAGATCGACACCAGCGGCGACAACGTCATCGATTTGTGGCTGGAGGGCGACGTGCGGCGCATCGTCGAGTACAACGAGTTCGACGCCCTGACGACCTACCTGCTGTGGTTGCGGGCGGCCCATTTTGCCGGGCACTTCAACGACGCCGCCTACGCCGAAGAGCAGGAGCGCGTCCGGGAGCTGATCCGCGGCCGCATTGACAAGGGGCACACCCACCTGGCGCGCTATCTGACGCGGTGGGAGGGGATGGGGGTTGAGTAGTGGGCGGGGAGAAGGGTAGAGTCCGACCCTTCTCCCTATCCGCTTTTCCAACAGGCGCGGCACAGGAGACGGCCGCCGGCCGCTACTCCTGGTCGGCCCACGGCAGNCCCANNTCTTCCAGCGCCTGGCGCAGCGCCGGCCGCATGGCCCAGCCCCACGTGCCGGCGGGCGGGGCGGTCTCCTTATATTCGANAAGCAGGTTCACNCCCGGCGGCTCCGGCAGCGAATCGACNCCCGGCGTGGCNTTGACGCGCCGGCCCAGCCCGCCNAGCACGCCNCTNAGNTCCTCGGTNGAGCGGCCGGTCGTGGCCGCCAGCGTGGCGAAATCGAGGCCGTCTTCGCCGGCNTCGTATAACGCNTTGTAGACGGCCCGTTGGGTGGGGGGGATGCGNTGGCGGCGCAGCACCCGGCGCACCAGCCGGTCCTCGCCGGCCGGTTCGTCGGCCGACCCCGGGTCGATCAACCCGCCCAACTGCCGCCGCACGCCGCGCACCAGGCCGGGGAACAGCGTCTCGGCTTCTTCGGCCGATAGTTCGATCACGTACCCTTTGGGTGTGGTTATCTTCATGGCCCTCTCCTGATCCACGTCAGTTAAACTCAGGAAATAGTGAACCACGAATCGACACGGATTGCACGGATATTTCGGGAGTCGTTTCAGCCCGTTTGACCCGTTTGTATCCGTGTTCTATCCGCGGTTCATTCATTGATTAACGCCACTCCTTGTGGCCTGACGGAATACGATAGTAACGCGAAGGGCGAACCCTGTTTAAAGGAGTTCGCCCACGGCCTGATCAGGCCTTGTTGTAGCCGCTCTCTTCCAGAGCGCGTAAGATCTCGCGGGCCAGGCGGCGGCGGGCGCGCCGGGCTTCACGGGCCTCATCGCTGTCGTCGCGGCGGCGCGCCCAACGCGCCGGGCCTTCGTGGCGGTGGCGGGGTTGTTCCTCGCGCCGCTCGCGTTCCCAGTGGCGGCGCGGACCGCCCGTCTCCAGCCCCTCGCGGCGGACGACCTTCACCCGGCCGTCCGGCAGCNCGATCAGCTTGCCGATGACGCGGCCGCGCTCGGCCGTTTCCTCGCCCCGATCGCGGCGACCGGCCCATCGCCCCGGCCCTTCGTGGCGGTGGCCGCCGCGGCCGCGGTAACCGTGGCGACCGAAACGGCCGCGCTCCATCCCATCACCGCGACGAGCGCGATGGCCTTCCTTGTCCGGCATGTGTCGCGTCCCGCGACCAGCGTTCCCTTCATTGATGATGATCTTGATCTCCATCCGTTCTTCTCCTTCCCGGCCACCCGGCCGGCCGGCGGAGGGCATGGCCCCCCATCGAGCCGCGCGGTCAGCCCGCCCGGCTCGCCCAAACTCGCTTTGACAGCGCTCGCTATGCGCCTTGTGAATACGATGCATACCTCTAAATCTCCCCGCAGGGCGGCCAATGGCGACCCATGTGCGTATTGAGGGTACTATAAATTATATTGAATATATACTCAAGTATATTGAATACTTGTTAATATGCTTTTAAGGGAGAAGGGGAGAAGGGGAGAAGGTCAGCGGATAGGTGGGGATGCGTGGTTGCGCTGGGGTGGTTGGCGGTCGTTCCTCAACGCGCAAAAAGACCGGAGACCCACCAGGCCCGGCTCGCGATTCACGCTTCGCGGCCGGCTTGGCGGGTCTCCGGCATCGGACGGCCATTCAGATCAGGGGCGAATGGCCACCGGGCGGTTGGGAGCCTCCGCCCGGTGGCGCTCCGCTATTGCCCCTCCAACCACTGCCGAAATTGCCTTACCTCCGGGTTGACGCGGAGCAACAGGTCGCCTGGTTGCAGCTCCACGTAACGGTTGAAGGCGGACAATTCGGGATTGTCGGGGCCGGCGATGGACGGCACGGCCGCCTGGGCGGCCTGATAGCGCCCAAACGCGGCCAGCTCCGGGTTATTGGCGCTGGTGATCGGCGCGGCCTGATACCGCTCGAAGGCCGCCAGCTCGGGGTTGGTCGCGACGTTGCTCTCGGCCGGGGCGAAGAGCCAGCCCGGCTGGAGCAGGACGATCAGGGTCAGGACGGCAATGGCAATGATGGCCACCGTCGCGACGATCATTCCCCAGTCGCGATGGGGCCGCTCTTCCGGTAATTGGGCAATTGGCGCGTGCTGCATGGGTTGCCTCCTGTGCGGCCCGCCGCTCGGGCGACCCAGCCTCCCGGCTGCGCGGGCGGGCACTGAATTGGAATA
>JAACJX010000272.1 GCA_014237545.1 Ardenticatenia bacterium
ATTGCTGTCACCACGCTCGTCGCCAATGTGGTATCATCGGTCATGAGAACCCCCTGTCATCTAGTTGGTTTTGGTTACCCTATGATAACAGGTGTGGTTCTCCTTTTTTTACCTATCCCGCCGGACTTTGGAAAGACCCTGCCAATTACAACCCGTTTGGCTTGCCGGTTCCCATTGCGGGGTCTATCATTCGATCCTGACACTTTCCGATCTTCGCAACGCTAAAGAGGAAAAATGAACGACGATCCCAACGCCAATAATCATGAGCTGCGGCATCCTGACTTAATGGAGGCCATTGAGGAAGCGCGCGGTTTGCGCCGNGCGGACGCCCTGGAGGAATCGCAAGAACTACTTCTCGAACTTCTGGAAGAGTATCCCAACGAGCCCCTCGTTTTGTTCGAAGTAGGCGGCGCGTATGACGTGATGGGTGAGGTAGAAATGGCCATCCCCTATTATCGCCAAGCCATCGGCGCNGGCCTGGATGGTGACGACTTGCAGGAATGCCTCATTTGCCTGGGCAGCAGCTTGCGAGTGGTCGGGGAAAGCGANGAGGCTGTNTCGATCCTCGAGCAAGCAGTGGACGAATATCCCGGGCGCAATAGCGGGCGCGCTTTTCTGGCTCTAGGTTACTATAGCAACGGCGAGTACGACAAGGCGGTTAGCCTGCTGCTTTCCCTGCTGATCGAGACTACATCCGACGAAGACATACAAAACTACGGCGACGCCCTGGAGTATTACGTCGACAATCTGGACGAAACAGTGGATGGCTAGCATGAGGGCGCTGGCCTTCGAGGCACACGGCCCGCTGGATAACGTCCGCTTGCTGGTTGTGCCCCAACCCGAGCCGGGGCCGGGCGAGGTGTTGCTGGAAATACGCGCCGCCGCGCTGAACCGGCTGGATCTGTGGGTAGTCGAGGGATGGCCGGGGCTGAAGCTCAAGCTGCCCCACATCTTAGGCAGCGACGGCGCGGGTGTTGTGGCCGAGGTTGGCCCGCATGTCGGCCGCTTTGGCCCTGGCGATCGCGTTGCCATCAATCCCACTATTTGCAACGACCCAACGGACTTCTTTGCCCGTCAGGGTCGCGACAATATGTGCGATGACTTCGCCATCTTCGGCGAGCANGTGGACGGATTCTTTGCCGAATACGCGGTTGTTCCCCAAAGGAACTTATTAAGCTTGCCGGACGAAGTACCCTTCGAGACGGCCGCCGCGGCCTCGCTTGTTTTTGTGACGGCCTGGCACTCGCTGATCACTCGCGGCCATTTGCAACCCGGTGAAAGCGTACTGGTCGTCGGCGCGGGCGGTGGNGTCAACACGGCCGCGATTCAGATCGCCCGCCTTGTTGGGGCCGGCCCTATCCTGGTCGTCGGTTCGTCGGAGGAAAAACTGGCTCTGGCCAGAGAACTGGGCGCCGACNTCACCTTCAACCGCCACGAAGTCGACTGGAGNCGGGAGACCTACCGGCTGACGGGAAAGCGGGGCGTAGATGTCGTTGTGGACAACGTCGGCGCGGCAACCTTCCAGAGCTCGCTGCGGGCGCTGAAGAAAGGGGGCCGGCTTCTNACGGTGGGCAATTCCAGCGGNCCNCGTTTTGAAATCGACAACCGCTACCTNTTCGGCAAACACCTCTCGATTATCGGTAGTACGATGGGCACCAGCGTCGATTATGAAACGGTCATGGGTCTCATTTTCCAGGGAAAGCTCCGTCCAATCATTGACACCGTTCTTCCGCTCGAGGAAGGCGTTACTGCCCTCCGGCGGTTAAGAGACGGGAACGTCATCGGCAAACTTGTGCTTCGCGTTCGCTAGGAGATTCAAATGTCAGAATTGGGCAGTCAGGTAAATCCCAATAGCGCGGAATTTAAGGCCAACTATGCCAGCAACAAAGGTCTGGCTGAGCAGCTCGCCGAGCGACAACGGTTTGCGGCGCTGGAGCGGCCGCCGCGCGTCGTCGAATTGCAACGACAGCGGGGGAAGCTGCTGGCCCGAGAGCGCATTGAAGCTCTCATCGATCCTGAAAGCCCTTTCCTGGAACTATCTCCGCTGGCTGCCTGGGAGATGTACGACGGCGAAGCGCCCGGGGCCGGCATCGTCACCGGCATCGGCCGCGTATCCGGCGTGGACTGCATGATCATCGCCAACGACCCCACCGTCAAAGGCGGCACCTACTTCCCGGAAACGGTCAAAAAGCATTTGCGCGCGCAGACCATTGCCGAGGAAAACCGCCTGACGACGATTTATCTGGTCGACTCGGGCGGCGCGTTTCTCCATTTGCAGGCGGACGTATTTCCCGACCGTGAACATTTTGGCCGAATCTTCTTCAACATCGCGCGCATGTCGGCGGCGGGCATCACCCAGATCGCCGCAGTTCTCGGCTCGTGCACGGCCGGCGGGGCCTACATCCCGGCCATGGCTGACGAGACGGTCATTGTGAAGGGCAATGGCACGATCTTCCTGGCCGGCCCACCCCTGGTCAAGGCGGCCACGGGCGAGGAAGTCACCGCCGAGGAACTGGGCGGCGGGGACGTGCATACCCGCCTGAGCGGCGTGGCCGATCATTTCGCGGAGACGGAGCCCGAGGCGCTGGACAAAGTGCGCGAGATCGTCAGTCACTTGCAGCCCGGTCTGGCATTGCGACCGCGGGCGGTCCCTCTATCCGCGCAGACGCCAGAAGAGCCGCTATACCCGGCCGATGAACTCTACGGCGTCATTCCCGCCGACCCCCGACAGACCTACGATGTCCGCGAGGTGATTGCGCGGCTGGTTGACGGCTCGCGGCTAAGCGAATTCAAGGCGCGATTCGGCACCACGATCGTCTGTGGCTTCGCCCATATCATGGGCATCCCCGTCGGAATCGTGGCCAACAATGGTCTGCTATTCAGCGAGTCCGCCCTCAAGGCGACGCACTTTATTCAACTCTGCGGTCAGCGCGGCACACCGCTGCTGTTCATGCAGAACATCGCCGGCTTTATGGTCGGCAAGCAGTACGAGAATGAGGGTATCGCCAAGCATNGCGCGAAGATGGTGATGGCGGTCAGCAACGTCAACGTGCCGCGCATTACCCTGTTGCACGGCGTGAGCCACGGCGCGGGCAATTACGGCATGAGCGGCCGCGCCTATGACCCGCGCTTCCTCTTTTCCTGGCCCAACAGCCGCATCAGCGTTATGAGCGGCGATTCCGCGGCCGATACNCTGTGGATGGTCGGCAAGAAACAAGTACTCCACCAGCTGGACGACCCCACCGAGAGCGAGATGCGCCAGGCGGAGGAGAAATTCAAACGGCCGATCCTCGATCAGTATGGCCGCGAGAGCGATCCGTACTTTGCGACGGCGCGGCTATGGGATGACGGCATCCTCGACCCGGTCAAGACGCGCACAGCCCTGGGCCTGGCCTTCGCCGCCGCCAGCAACGCCCCCCTCCCGGCCGGTGGCTACGGCACATTCCGCATGTGAGGCCCACCATGAGAAGTAGAAAGCAGCAGGACATAGGCAGCGGGGTCGTGATCTCCTACCTTGACGAAGGGGAAGGCGAGCCGCTGTTCTTTATCCACGGTTTTACCGGGACGGCGTTGGCGGACCATGCCACGCTGATGGATGAGTTGCGGCCAACGCACCGGTTGATCGCGCCCGACATGCGCGGTTATGGGGCCAGCCGCCCGCCGAATCGGGACTTCCCGGCGGATTTCTACCNACGCGACGCGGCCGACATGGCCGCGCTCCTCGACAGCCTGAATTGCGGCCCGGTCACCGTTCTGGGATTTAGCGATGGCGCGGAGGTTTCATTGCTTCTGGCCGCAAACCGACCCGACCACGTGCGTGGCGTCGTCGCCTGGGGTGTGTGCGGCGTCATCTCGTCCGAGGAGGTGGAGTCAATCAAATCCTGGCTGCCGCTGTCGGAATGGGACGAGGCCCGGCCGGAGTGGAAGAGCGAGATCATCGAACGGCATGGGGAAGAGCAATTCGAATCGATGGTCACCGGCTGGATTCGCGCCGCCCACCAGATACACGAACGCGGCGGGGATATCTCATACGAGGTGGCAAACCGCATTCAATGTCCGGTGTTGATAATGAACGGCGATGGCGAGGTGGGGAACACGCCGCGTGACGTTCGGCGGCTGNCCGAGCGGATTCCCTATTGCCGGTTGGAATTCATCGCCGACAGCGGGCATCCAATCCACAAAGACCAGCCGGAGATCTTCATGGCCAAAGTGAAAGACTTTATCAATAATCTGGCTAATCTATGACAAGAAAGTGGGGCCGATCAACCCCACTTTCTCGTCCATTAATCTCCTCTCTTACAATTTAAGACCCCGCGATCCCACGTTACTTGAGCGTCAGGGTGTACGCGATCAGGTCATTGATCTCCTCGGCCGTCAGGTCAGTGGCGTAGTTCTGATACATTACGCCTTCGGCAAAACCTTCCACGACATACGCGTTTGGCTCGGTGATCGAGGTTCGTATGTACTCTTCGGCCGACTGCCCCGCAACACGAGTCTCGGCGCGTGTGGCCAGGCCCGCCTGAGACGGGCCGACAATGACCACGTCCGGTTCCAATGAGTGGCAGGTAATGCATCCGGGCNCATTATTCGCGCCGATCGTCGGCTGGGCAAACAGGGCTTCGCCATTTGCGGCGTNACCTACNGGAGCTGGCTCCTCGGCGGGAGTGTTGGTCGAGGTATTNCCTNCACCACAAGCNGCCAGGNTTAAAAGCGAAATACAGATTACAAGCAAAACCAACAGTTTTTTGTTCATAAAATTATCACCTAATTGTCTNGCCAATTTCCCCGTTTGTTGAAGGTGCAAACAGGGCAGCCTGGAGAGCTAAACCACAGGGGCAGAACATAGAATGGCTACTCCGGGATTACAAGTTTGGAGACGGCCGGCCACTGTGGTTTAGCACTTCTCCCTACAAATCTTTAATTCCTCATTCTATGCCTCACTTTTCAGTGAGCCAAGCAGAACTCCATTTCACCTGCTTATGAATCTGCNGAAAGGCATAATGAAAAGTTGGTACAGGCATCAAAACGAGGTTGTATAAGGGGGTCAGTTGAGGTATTATAATACATAGAATTCAATATGTTTTGAAAGTATTGAAATCTGCATACCGACTTAGCAACGGGAGTAGTAATGGGCATCTGTTTCACTGTCTGCTAAAATAACAGACTGACCGGTCGGTTTGCTCGCCGATCACAATAGGGCTTGATATGNCTGAATTAGAAAANGGNACCCCCCTACGCGATCCGGGATCGACNCGCGCGCGAATTCTCGACGCGGCGNTNTCGACGTTCTCGCGNAAGGGGTATCACGATACGCGTCTCGATGACATNGTTGACGAATCAGAAACGTCCAAAGGGGCGATCTATTTTCACTTTGCCAACAAGGAGCGCCTGTTTCTGGCGCTGGTGGATCAATTCGCCGATCTNCTCGAGCGNCGCGTTTTGGANGCGATCGAGGGGCAAGCNGAAGGCATGGCTCGCGTCCANATCGCNCTGGAGACGGTGCTGGACACCTTCGGCCGCTACCGCCGNCCGGCCAAGATTTTGCTCGTGCAGGCCGTNGGCCTGGGNAACGTCTTCGAAAGCAAANGNACCGAGGTGACGGACCGCTTTGCGCGGCTCATCGAGGGGTANCTCAGAGAGGCCATTGTCCTGGGGGANATCGAGCCNACGGANACNGAAGTCGTCGCCTATGCCTGGATGGGAGCAATTTACGGCATTGTCATTCGCTGGGTGACGACCGGCGAGCCGGAACCAGCCCGCATCATGAACAGCTTGGTGCCGATGTTGCTGCGTAGCGTTGGTTATGAATCTATCAAAACAGGGGCAGCCCGTAATTCAAGAGAGTTGCGCGAAACATGATCGCTGAGCGGACGGATCCGGACAAAGCCATCCATAAGAATGGAGGATATTTTTCGTCGCCGAATGAGGGCACCGCCTGGGAACAAGCAGGCCATAACAACGCTTCCCCATATCGGTTGGTCAGCCTGTTTGCCCCCGCGCCGAAGCTCAATGTCGANCTGTTCTGGCAAGGCAGCTATGGNCAAGAGCGCTTCTATTGGTCTGGGCCAGCTACTAGCGGCGCATCGATGATGCTAGTTGGCATAGGGGGTGCCGCCGAGATTATCATTCCGCCCGTATTGGAAACCGCCGCCGATGGGCCGCACCTCCCCGGTCATCGCTTTTCGGCTGTCGCTCAAGAGGCGTGTGCCCTTTTTGAGCGCTCCATCGTCTTGCCCGCGCACCAGGGCTATCCGGATGTTGCGGCCAAAGAGTGGCAAGCGCACCCGGCCCGCCCACGCCTTTTTGGCGGGTTTGCCTTTCAGGACGACTTCGTACCCGACAACACCTGGTCCGTCTTCAGTCCCGCCCAGTTTATTCTGCCGCACTACCAGTTCGTTCAAACAGGCGGCGAGAGCTATTTGACGATTAACGCCCTTGTCTCAACCGACGAAGATCTTTCCAGCGTTTACCGTGGGCTGAGTGACGCTTTGCAGGCCCGACTCGAGCTACTGCTGCCTGCGGATGAAAGGACAAACGCCTTGGTAGACATCAATTACCCGTTGCCGGCCGAAAGATGGGCGGAGATGATCGACCGCGCCAAGGGAGCGATCCGATCGGGGGAACTGAAAAAGGTGGTGCTNGCGCGCGTGTGCGAAGTGCGCACCGAGAATACGATTGACGCGGCGGCCGCTCTGCCTTATTTGAACCGCAATTACGGCGACTGCTATCGGTTCATCTTTGAGCCTGTACCCCATCATGCCTTCTTCGGCGCAACGCCCGAANTGTTGGTCCGAAAGGATGTCGACCAGCTCGGAACGATGGCGCTGGCCGGCTCCACCGCGCGAGGGCTCGACCCTGAAGCGGATGCAGCGCTGGGTCGGGAATTGCTCTCGTCGGCCAAGAATCGGCACGAGCATCAGTTGGTAGTGAACACCATACGGACGAACTTGCGAGACGTGATAAGCGAGCTAGAAATCCCATCCGAGCCGACCCTGTTAAAGTTGCAGAATATTCAACACCTTCTGACGCCCATCCGCGGCCGCTTGCGCGATTCCGACACATCTGTTTTGTCACTGGCCGGTCTATTACACCCCACCCCAGCGATGGGCGGGGTGCCGGCCGGCCTGGCACTGTCGTACCTGAGCGAGCTGGAACCCNTTCCGCGAGGGTGGTACGCTTCCCCCATTGGTTGGTTCGACGCGGAGCACAACGGAGAGTTCGCCGTGGCCATCCGCTCGGCCGTTTCCCAACATGCCCGGGCCTGGTTGTATGCCGGGGCGGGTATCGTTGGCGATTCTGACGCGGGTCAAGAATGGGNCGAGACGGCCTTGAAATTCCGGCCTATGTTGGGGGCATTGGGGATCGGGNAAAGCGNGCNATGAATCTGAGCAGCAATACGAACACGCGCTGGATGGCGATATTTGTGGAAGAACTGGCGCGCAACGGCCTGGAATCNGTCTGCATNGCCCCCGGCTCGCGCTCGACGCCNTTGACGCTGGCCTTCGCCAACCAACCNGACGTCCACATCTACCGCCACCTGGATGAACGCAGCGCGGGGTTTTTCGCCCTGGGTCTGGCCAAGGCCACCGGAAAACCGGTCGCGCTGCTCTGCACGTCGGGCACAGCCACGGCAAACTTTCACCCGGCCGTTATCGAAGCCTACTATGCCCACGTCCCTCTCCTTGTCCTGACGGCCGATCGGCCGGCCGANCTGCGCGGCAGCGGCGCAAACCAGACAATTGATCAGATCAAGATGTTCGGCGATCACGTGCGCTGGTCCGTCGAAGTGCCCATGCCCGAGCCCAATGACCCGGAAGTCGCCCTCCGTCATCTGCGCACGCTGGCGGCCAGAGCCTATGCGACAGCGGATGGCCTGACCGCCGGACCGGTGCATCTCAATTTCCCTTTTCGCAAGCCTCTGGAGCCTGAGGCGCGCGCTGCTAATATACCGGCGATTCAGGGCAAATCATTCGAGCATCAAGCGCCGGCCTATTCACACATCAGCCGCNGCCTCATACTACCTGAGGCGCATCACATTGAGCAGGTCGCAGACATAGTTGCCGCGAACAAGCGCGGGCTCATCATCTGCGGGCCGGATTGCCCCGGCGAGCAGTTCCCGAGCGCGGTCGCGACTCTGGCCGAACGCTGCGGTTTCCCGATCCTGGCCGACCCCCTGTCAAATGTCCGCCACGGCCGCCATGTTGAGAACGGTTTTGTGCTCGGCGGGTATCATCTGTGGCTGCCTTCGGCCGCCGAGATATTGGACAGCCCGGACGTGATCATCCGGTTTGGGTCGGTGCCCACCTCGGCCGCTCTGGCCGCATACTTGGAACGCACTTCGCCGGCCGCGCACATTCACATCCGCGAAAATGGTGAATGGGCCGACGATCTGCACCTCACGAGCCAGCTCATTCAAGCGAGCGAGGCGCCCTTTTGCGCCCAACTGAGCGAGCATCTTATCGCCAAAGGTTATCAAATTGATAANGAATGGGCCGTTGGGTTCAGGACGCTGGAACAACATACCTGGCAGCAAGTAAACGCGGCCCTGGCGGATTTGTCCTTTTTCGACGGCGCGGCCGTCAGGCGCGTGCTGGAGAAAATCCCGGAAGGGGGCATCCTGTTCGCCGGCAATAGTATGCCCATTCGTCACGTGGATACTTTTGACCAGCCGTCGGCCAGGACAATGATCGCCCACGGCAATCGGGGAGCCAGTGGCATTGACGGCAACGTCTCGACGGCTCTGGGGATCGCCGCGGCGACGAACCGGCCGGTGACAGCCATCCTGGGTGATATCACCTTTTACCACGATATGAACGGGCTGCTCGCCGTCCGGCAACATGGTCTGACCAACATCACGTTCATCGTGATTAACAACGACGGTGGGGGCATATTTCACCGGCTGCCGGTGGCCCGGCACGACCCACCCTTTACCGAGTTGTTTCTGACACCTCATGGGCTGCGCTTCGAGCACGCGGCGGCTATGTATGGCCTGTGCTACGACGCGGTCAGCGATCGAGACGGCCTGGAAGCGGCGTTAAAGGCGGACAGCGAAGGCAACGGCGCGGCCCGGATCATCGAAATAATAACAGACAGTTTTGCGGACTTTCAAACCATGCGCGACCTGGCGGCAACCGTGACTGCCGGGCTGCGAACTAGGAGCGCCTGACCAAAACACAAGGCGCGCGAATATCAAGACAGGAGAAGACCTATATGACTCAGTGGCAAGTTGTCAAAGAATATACTGACATTACATATCACAAGGCCGACGGCATGGCCCGCATCGCCTTCAACCGGCCGGAGTCGCGCAACGCGTTCCGGCCGCAAACCATCGACGAAATGATCGACGCGTTTCGCGACGTGTGGATGGATCAAGAAGTCGGGGTCGTTCTGCTAACCGGCAACGGGCCGGCCCAGGACGGCAAATACGCCTTCTGTTCCGGCGGCGACCAGCGGGTGCGGGGGTATGCCGGCTACGTGGGCAGCGACGGCGTCGCGCGCCTGAATGTTCTCGAATTGCAACGGATTATCCGCACCATGCCCAAGCCGGTGATCGCCCTGGTGGCCGGTTATGCCGTAGGCGGTGGCCATGTCCTCCATGTGATCTGCGACCTGACCATTGCTGCCGATAACGCCATCTTCGGCCAGACAGGGCCGAAGGTCGGCAGCTTCGACGGCGGGTTCGGCTCCAGCTATCTGGCCGAGATCGTCGGGCAGAAGAAGGCGCGCGAGATTTGGTACCTCTGCCGGCAGTACAACGCGGCCGAGGCACTGGAGATGGGCCTGGTAAACAAGGTGGTTCCGGTCGAACAACTGGAAGCCGAGGGNGTGCAATGGGCCAGCGAGATTCTCGAAAAAAGCCCCATCGCCATTCGCTTCCTCAAGGCTGGGTTCAATGCCGATCTCGACGGCCAGACCGGCCTGCAAGTTTTGGCCGGCGACGCCACGATGCTCTATTACATGACTGACGAAGGACGAGAAGGGAAGGAAGCCTTTCTAGAGAAGCGCAAACCTGACTTCCAGAAGTATCCCTGGCGGCCGTAAGGCTGACCTGTTCGGGAGTGCAACAGCCNAATCCAGCACGACATGGACGGATTTGCATTGACGACCGACTGGCTCCGGGCGCGGGCGATTGCCTCGCCCGAAGCCCTGGCGGTGCGGACAGACGGATTGGAATATTCGTTTAATAAGCTNGACGGGATGGTCTCCCGGCTTGCCNGCTACCTGNAACGGGAAGGGGCTGAGGCNGGGGACCACGTNGCCATGCTGATGCCCAATTCGCTGGCCGCCGTTTGTTGCGTCTTTGCCCTGGCGCGCCTGGGGATTCCCGTAGTCCCATTGAATACGCGCTTGACAACCTCGGAAATAGGCTGGCAATTAGCCCGGGCTGACTGCGGACGGGTGCTGTGTTTGCCAAGCACCGAGGACGCGGCGCGCGAGGCGACGAACGGCTGCCGGCCGGTTCATGTCCTGCCGTCGGCGGCCGATTTCGAGTCATGGCTTGCGTCGCAGCCGATGGGCAATCTCCATTCAGCAGCCGGGCGAGATCTCAACGCCTTGCAGGCCATCCAGTTCACATCGGGCACGACCGGCTTTCCCAAAGGGGCGATGATCACTTTCGCCAATCACTTGTGGGGGGCCATCGGCTCGGCCTTCAAGTTGGGTGTTCGGCCAGACGATCGCTGGCTGGTGTGCCTGCCGCTCTATCACGTGGGAGGCATGGCCGTCCTCTTCCGGTTTTGTGTATACGGCACTGCCATCGTCCTGCAACAAGGGTTCGATGAAACATCAGTCATCAACAGCCTGCGGACAGAGGAGATAACACTGATCTCTCTGGTCCCCACGATGCTGAAGCGCCTGCTGGACGCGGAACTCAACGCGAGCCAAGCGCCACATCTCCGGCTTGTCCTACTCGGCGGCGCAGCCGCGCCGGATGAATTACTCGCACGGGCGTGGCGGGCGGGCCTACCTGTGGCCGTCACCTATGGGCTGACTGAAGCCACGTCCCAGGTAGCCACAATGCGCCCGGAGGGAACCAGAGCCAAGCCGGGTAGTCCCGGTCGCCCGCTCCTGTTTTCGGAAGTGGATATCCGCGACGATGGCGGCCACCCGGTCGGCGCCAACCTACCGGGGGAGGTCGTTGTGCGCGGCCCAACCATCATGGCAGGCTACTACGCCGACGAGAAAGCCACATCGGCAACGCTTAAGGACGGATGGCTCCACACGGGCGATGTCGGCTACCTGGATGAAGACGGCGATCTATGGATTTTGAACCGGCGCGCCGACCTGATCGTCAGCGGCGGCGAGAACATCTATCCGGCCGAGATCGAGCGCGTTCTGCGCTCCCATCCGCAAATTGCCGAAGCCTGCGTCGTGGGCTTGCCCCACGCCGATTGGGGGCAACAGGTCGCCGCCCTGGTTCAACTAGACCAGCCGGGCGCACTTAGCCGAGAGGATTTGCTGCGCTTCACCCGGCAATTCCTGGCCGGNTACAAACAGCCACGGGTGATCGCCTTCACGACGGCGATGCCGCTGACCGGACCGGGGAAAATCCATCGCCGCGCGGTGGCTGATTTACTTGGCGCGGTTGGGGAGCAAGAATGACACGCTTCTCGATAAACGGCCTGACCTATCACGTCGAAGAGCGCGGCGCCNGCGACCCTGTCGTCATGCTCCATGGTTTCAGCGGCAGCACGGAAACCTGGCGGCCGTTGATGGCCGCCGCCAGCCGCTACTTTCGCGCCATTGCGGTCGATCTGCCGGGCCACGGTCAAACAGACGCGCCGCGGGATGCAAAGCGGTACCGCATGGANCGCGTCGCCGAGGATTTGATCGTGTTGCNCAAGCAGTTGGAGGCCCTTCCCGCGCACTGGCTCGGTTATTCGATGGGCGGCCGGCTGGCGCTTTATATCGCATGCCGCCACCCTGAGTCTGTTCGCTCCTTGGCGCTCGAGAGTGCATCGCCGGGCCTACNGTCTGCAAGCGAACGAAAAGCGCGCATCGCCCAGGATACGGCACTGGCCGAGCAAATCGAGCAAGAAGGGGTCGAGCGCTTCATCGATTATTGGCAGAACATCCCGTTATTCAGTACCCAGAAGCGCCTACCGGAAGCGTCACGGGCCGCCCTCCGAGCACAACGGTTGAACAATTCGACGGGCGGCCTGGCCAACAGCTTGCGCGGCATGGGCACGGGCGCTCAGCCGGAGTTGTGGAGCGAACTGGAAAATTTACCTATGTCGGTGATGTTGATAGCGGGCGAGGAAGACGCNAAGTTTGTGGCGCTCAACCGGCGTATGGCGGCCGCCATCCCTCGGGCAAGTCTGGAGATCGTCATTGGCGCGGGCCACGCGGTTCACTTAGAGGCTGCTCATATATACAACAACCTGGTAATGGGCTTCTTCACTAGGTCGTCAGAAGGTGACGGCCATTATCTGTCCAATGCCAAAGAGGGTAACGAATACCAGCGAAGACAATGACATCTGTTTCAGCCACGGATTAAGGCCCGGCAGATCGGTTGCCCGGCTGATGGCCAACCCGTTGCGAAGGAGCATCGGCGCCGCCAGCAGGAACAGATATTGCCATAGCGAAGGGGAATTTAACAAACAAAAGANNACAGTCAGGATGACGGCGAGAACGAGCAGCGTCCAGTGATAGACGCGAGCGCGNTGCAATCCCAGGCGCACGGGAATGGAGNTTTTTCCGGCTACCCGGTCGGACTCCATATCGCGGATGTTATTTACGTTTAGAACGGCGACGGCCAGCAATCCGCAGGCGGTGGCCGGCAGTAAGATCGGCCAGGAGACGCGACTCGTTTGGACGAAATAGCTGCCGATAACGCCGACCCAGCCGAAGAAGATGAGCNCGGCCAGATCACCAAACCCGGCATAGCCGTAAGGCAGTTTGCCGGCCGTATAGGTAATTGCCGCGCCGATGGCAGCCGCGCCGAGCAGGATAAACAGGATGGTCAGGGAAAGCGCGTTATTACCAAACGCAAACCAGAGCAGCAGGACGCCCGAGAGTACGGCTGCGAGCGATGTCAGCAGGATGGCCCGCTTCATTTGCTCCGGCGTAACGAGGCCGCTCTGGACGGCGCGCCTCGGTCCCTTGCGCTCAACGTGATCGGCTCCGTGGAAGGAATCGCCGTAGTCATTGGCCAGATTTGATANGATTTGAAGCAAAATGGCTGTTAGAAACGAGAAAAATGCGACCAGCCAACTGAAGGAGCCTTGCGCNGCGGCCAACCCGTTGCCCATGATGATGCAGGCTACGGCCAANGGCAGTGTGCGCGGCCGGGCGGCATTGATCCAGACAGATAACTGATTTTCCGTTGCGACACTCGATGACATGGCTAAGGTTATAGCAAAGAGTAACAGCAATAGGTAGTTACAACGAATGAAAGAGAAANNGATAGATAATGAAATGNTTTGGGCACCCGATCAGGCCGAAAGGCCNCAGACGCGACCGATCAGCATCGGAGCTGACTTGACGGTCGGCGGAGAGGACGTCGTTCTGATGGCCGGCCCTTGCTCGGTCGAGAGCTACGAGCAAACGCGCCTGGTCGCCCAGGAAGTGGCACGGCTGGGCGGCCGTGTCTTGCGCGGCGGCGCCTACAAGCCACGCACATCACCTTACTCCTTCCAGGGCCTGGGCCACGAAGGATTGGAGATCTTGCGCGCCGTCGCCGATGAATTCGATCTGCTCATCGTGACCGAAGCGCTGGGTGTCGAGCAACTGCCCCTGGTGGCCGAGTACAGCGACATTATCCAGATCGGCAGCCGCAACATGCAACATTACCCATTGCTGTGGGCCGTTGGCGAATTAGACAAGCCTGTGTTACTCAAGCGCGGATTCATGTCGACGATCGACGAATGGCTCAAAGCGGCCGACCACGTCGCCAGTCGAGGAAACGAGCAGATCATNCTGTGCGAGAGAGGNATTCGCACCTTCGAGACCGCCACGCGCAACACGNTGGATGTAAACGCCNTNGCGCTCATCAAGCAAACGACGCCCTTCCCGATCCTGGCCGACCCGAGCCACGCTACGGGACGATCCGACCTGGTGATCGCNGGCGCGCGGGCGGCCGTGGCCGCAGGGGCCGATGGGCTGCTGGTCGAGTTCCACCATAATCCGGTTGAGGCTCTTTCGGACGCGGAGCAAGCACTGCCGCTCGCCTCAATGCCTCGCTTCCGCGCGGAAATTGGGGCCGTNGCGGAAGCGATGGGGCGCGGGATCCTTTAACTTCATCACTACATCATCCAGACAGGGGAAGAGGAGCACGAAAAATGAAGGGACAAATCTGTATGGTAACCGGCGCCACAGCCGGCATCGGCAAAGAGACGGCCAAGGAATTGGCCCGGCGGCAGGCAACCGTCGTGCTGGTCGGCCGCAATCAGGCAAAAGGTGAGGCGACGAGAGCCGAGATCATCGCCGCGACCGGCAACGAGGATGTCCACCTACTCCTGGCGGATCTATCCTCACACCAAGATATTCATAATCTGGCGAATGAATTCAAGGCNAGATTCGATCGACTTAATGTATTAGTCAATAACGCCGGTGTGTTTTTATGGGACAGGGAAGAGTCAGTCGATGGACTGGAGATGACCTTCGCCACAAATCACCTCGGGTATTATCTGACGACACTGCTATTGTGGGAGCAGTTGATGGCCGGGGGGCCGGCCCGAGTCATCAATGTATCCTCCGACGCGCATTTATCGGCCAAGCTGGATTTCGAGGATTTACAAAATAAAAAGAACTTCAGTGGTTTCCGCGTCTATGCTCAATCGAAATTGGCCAACGTTCTGTTTACCTACGAGCTAAACCGACGGCTCAATGGCGCTTTTGTAACGGTAAACGCCCTCCATCCGGGGTTCATCGCCAGCGATTTCGGCCGAAACAACAAGGGATTAGTCGGTTTCTTCATGAGAAACATCAGCCCCTTTTTTGCCCGCCCCATCTCTGAAGGAGCGGACACGCCGATTTATCTGGCTACGTCCGATGATGTTGCCGGGCACAGCGGCCTCTACTTCGCGAAACGGACCGAAAAGCGCTCGTCCAAAGAAAGCTATAACCTGCAATCGGCTGAGCGCCTCTGGACCGAAAGCGAGCGGTTGACCGGCGTCACGTTGCCGGCTCATCTTGCCCAAAACGGATCATGATTGCAAAATAGCGCAACCCAACCAGAGACATTTACGGAGGATGTCATGAAACTCACTGTTAAGTCATTCGAAAACGGCGGGCCAATTCCAGCCGAATTCGTGATGGGCGTGCCCAACGATACCCGTCAGGCGACGTTCGGCCCCAACCGTAGCCCTCATCTTGAATGGTCCGGCGAACCGGAAGGGACCAAATCGTTCGCCCTGATCTGTACTGATAAAGATGCGCCCTCCATTCGGGAAGACGCTAACCAGCCAGGTCGGACGGTGCCCTATGAGCTGCCCCGCGCTGACTTTTACCACTGGGTACTTATTGACATCCCCGCCGACATTCACGAACTGCCAGCTGGGTGCGATTGTGAAGGGGTGACGGCCCGCGGCAAAGAGGTCGGCAAGACACCTTATGGCACGCGGGGAATCAACAGCTATACGAACTGGTTCGCTGGTGATGAAACTATGGAAGGCGACTATGGCGGCTATGATGGCCCCTTCCCGCCTTGGAACGATGAGCGCGTGCACCACTATCACTTCACGCTTTACGCCCTCGACGTCGAATCGCTGAACCTGGAAGGCGCGTTTGATGGCGCCGACGCGTTGCTGGCGATGCAGGGTCACATTTTGGCNTCCGATGAATGGGTAGGAACTTATGCCATTTACCCNGAAGCGCGGCCATAACTGACCCCTCACGTCATAGGCAATGAGGCTGCTACAATTACAGCTATCAGTCGNAATAGGTGTAGCGAATCCGCGTTACTCGCTATACGAATTGACGACTTAACTTATTAACTCAGAAGGTTTCTCTTGAGTGAACCACTTGTCCAACTGGCGCTTATCGCCATCTTCGGCATGGGCGCCCAATGGTTGGCCTGGCGCGTGCGCTTGCCGTCCATTCTACTCCTCCTACTTTCCGGCTTCTTGCTCGGCCCGATTCTGGGCTGGATTCACCCAGACGAGTTGCTGGGCGAGACGCTTTTCCCCATTGTCTCTATTTCCGTGGGTCTGATTCTGTTTGAAGGTGGGCTCACGCTTAAACTGAAAGAACTGCCCGTTAATGGGCAAGTCATATTCCGTCTTATTAGCGTTGGGGCGCTGATCACCTGGATAATTGCCACGCTAGGCGCGCGCCTTTTTCTTGGGTTTGGCTGGCCGGTAGCNATTCTNACCGGCGCGNTCTTGATAGTTACCGGNCCCACTGTCGTGGGACCTTTGCTGCGTCAGATTCGGCCGAAAGGTAGAGCGGGAACGATCTTAAAATGGGAAGGCATTCTCATCGACCCGGTGGGAGCAGTCCTGGCAGTTTTGGTGTTTGAAGTCATTCGCCTGGGTGGAGTCGACAGCGTTCCCATCTACATTCTACTGGGCATCCTGCGCAGCCTTATCGTGGGGGTCGTTTTCGGGCTGTTGGGGGCCGGGTTGCTGGTCCTGCTCCTTCGCCGATACCTAATTCCCGACCACCTGCAGAACGGCGTAACGCTCCTATTGGTTGTCGGGCTTTTCACTTTATCCGATTGGCTGGCGCCAGAAGGAGGACTACTAACCGTGACGGTCATGGGCTTTGCCCTGGCAAACCAACCCTGGGTGCCCATTCGCCACATCGTTGAGTTCAAAGAAAATCTCCAGGTGCTGTTGCTCGGTTTTCTTTTCATCTTACTGGCTGGTCGCGTTAACCTGGCCAACTTGAGCGATGCCGGTTGGCAAATCGCTATATTCATTGCCTTGTTGATTGTCGTAGCCCGGCCAGTTGGGGTTATTCTATCCACATGGCGCACGCCGCTCTCGCGGAATGAACGCATTTTTCTCATGTGGATGGCGCCGCGCGGCATCGTTGCGGCGGCCATCGCCTCAATATTCGCCTTCGAGATGGAAGAACTCGGCTATTTAGAAGCCGGCGCCTTATCAGTCACAGTTCTTTTGGTCATCGTGGGAACAGTCATTTTCTATGGACTCACAGCCGGGCCTGTCGCCCGTCGCCTGGGGTTGGCCGAACAGGATCCGCAAGGGCTTCTCATCGTCGGCGCACATCCACTCGCTCGCGCTTTTGCCGCCGAGTTGAANAAACATAACGTCCGCACCCTACTCCTCGACAACAACTACGGGAACATCGTCGAAAGCCGGTTGAATGGATTAGAGGCTCATTACGGCAACGCGCTCTCGGAAGAGACGCTGAGCGAGCTCGATCTGGGCGGGATCGGTCGCATGTTAGCCCTGACAAGCAACGATGAAATCAACTCATTGGCCGTTCTACATTTTCCGGATCTCTTTGGCCGGGCGCAGGTATATCAACTTTCCTCCTCTACGCAAGACGGGCATACAGCCCCGGCTCACCTGCGCGGCCGCTCGCTTTTCGATTCCGAGGCGACTTATGATCACATGCAAGAACTTATCGAGGTCGGTGGCTCGATCAAGTCGACCACGCTAAGTCCTTCATTCACCTACGGAGATTATCTAGCCCACTACCAGGAGAATCCACCCATTCCCCTGGCCCTNATCACGAGCGATTCTAAAGTTCAACTCTTTACGGAAGATAACCGTCCCACCCCAAAACCCGGACAGACGATTGTTAGCCTGATTCCGCCCGAGGCCTCTGATGGTCAAGGTTAAAANTTGCGGCCTCACTCGCGTCGAAGATGCCGCCGTCGCACTTGAATCGGGGGCNGACTATCTGGGGTTCATTCTTTATCNACCAAGCCCACGCGCGGTGANNGTAGNAAGTTTGCGCANCATCGTCCATGAACTCAGATCATCTTATGGGCGGCTCTTCTCTGCCCCCATTCCGCCCCGTCTGGTAGGCGTTTTTGTCAATGAACAACCGGNCGTCATCGCCGAGGTGCTGGCNCATTGCGGCCTAGACCTGGCCCAACTTAGCGGCGACGAAGACGCCGCAGATATAGTCGATCCGCTCTCGCCGCTAATCGGTCGCGCCTATAAAGCGATCCGGCCGCGGTCACGAGAGGAGGCCATCACGCTTATCAGTCGCTACACGAACTCAATGGCCGGTTCTCTATCGCCTCACCCGTCTATCTTGCTNGATACGCCACACGGCAAGCTGTATGGGGGGNCCGGCGAAGTGGGGGATTGGGAACTAGGTAGCGAGCTCGCTGACGTTACACCTTATCTGATGCTGGCGGGCGGCCTGACGGCCGACAACGTCGCCGAAGCCGTTCGCCAGGTACGGCCNTTCGCTGTAGACGTTGCCGGCGGTGTGGAGGAACGACCCGGCATCAAAAACCACGAACTGTTGCGGGCGTTTATCGGCCGCGCCAAAGGGATCGAACAGTAACCTGATGGACCTACCGCGACGCCCTTTTAAAACGGTATCCAGCCGCATTGTCTGGACATGCCCCTGGTATCGCGTGAGNCAGGATGAGATCACCACGCCCGACGGCCNGNCGGGCGTTTATAATATCGTCGAAAAGGCCGACGCGGTGTGGATCGTGCCGGTCACAGCCGACGGTCTTGTNGCGATGGTGCGCCAATTTCGCTACACGGTTGACGATTGGTGCTGGGAGGTGCCGGCAGGCAGCGTTAAAGACGGGCAATCGATTGAAGATACGGCGCGCGAAGAGCTATGGGAGGAGGTCGGCGGCGTGGCCGGCTCGCTGCGCTATGTTGGCCGCTTCTATTTGGCGAATGGAATATGCAACGAAGTGGGCCACATCTTCCTGGCCACAGGCGTCCAGTTGGGCCGGCCGCACCACGAGCCGGCCGAGGTGATGACCATTCACTTGAAGCCCATCCCCGAGGCGCTGGCGATGGCCACATCCGGACAGATTAGCGANGGGCCGACCGCGCTGGCTCTCCTNTTATGCGCNGGACAGTTGCAGGCGCTCAGGCCAGATGGGACTTGATATCCTCCGCCACATCNTAGGGGATGCCCGGAACCGCGGCGATCTCCTCCAGCGAGGCATCCCGCAGCGCCTCCAGGGAACCGAAGCGAACGAGGAGAAGCTGTCGGCGACGCGGCCCCACNCCGGGAATNCTGTCCAGGATTGAGGCCACGCCCACGCGCGAACGCTGNTTGCGGTGGCCCTCATTCGCGAAGCGGTGGGCCTCGTCGCGCACGCGNTGCACCAGATAGAGCGCCTCGGACCGGCGAGGCAAGAGAACTGAGCGAGGCTGGTCGGGCAAGAAGATCTCTTCCTCTTGTTTGGCCAGCGAGGCGATGGGGACCTCCCCTTCCAGATCAAATTCGCGCAGCACTTCCAACCCGGCGGCCAGTTGCCCCTTACCGCCATCGATGAGCAGCAGATCCGGCAGAATCGCCCAGGCCGTCGGCCGCTCCGAGCGCGCCTTGATCTCGCCAGGATCGTGCAATTCACCAGCCAGGGTATCGCGATAGCGCTGGAAACGTCGCCGCAGCACCTCGCGCATCGCTCCATAATCATCGTTGCCGACCGTCTGGACATTGAACCGGCGGTAGTCGCTTTTCTGCGGCGCACCCTGTACAAAAACCACCATGGAGCCCACCGTCTGCGCGCCTTGCGTGTGGCTGATGTCGTAGCACTCAATTCGAGCCGGCGGCGCGGGTAATTTCAATGCGTCCTGCAATTCGGTAATGGCCTGGACGTGTTTAGACCGGTCAGCGGCCCACTGCTGGCGCAGCGTCGCCAACGTGTCGTGAGCGTTTTCGGCGGCCATCTCCACGAGCTCGCGCTTCTTGCCGCGCCGCGGAACCTGGATGGTCACCTTGGTATTGCGTTTGCGTCGGAGCCACTCCTCGATTATGGCGGCCTCCTCCACTTCGCTTGGCAGCAGCACCTCGCGCGGGATGTAAGCCGCGTCGTCGTAGAACTGGGTCATGAACTCCTGGAGCACCTCNTGGTCGCTTTCGCCCTCGGTGTTATCCAGCATGAAGTATTCCCGNCCGATGAGTTTGCCATGGCGGATGAAAAAGATCTGNACGCATGCGTCGCCTTCCTCTCGGGCGAANGCNATCACGTCCTGATCAGTATCGCTGGAGCCGATGACNTTTTGCCGNGCAGTGATGCGCTCGATTGCTTTGAGCTGGTCGCGAAATTCGGCCGCTTTTTCGAACTGAAGGTCGGCCGCGGCCACGGCCATCTTCGTTTCGATGTCNCGAATGATGTGGTCCGATTTTCCATCCAGGAAGTCCATGAGCTGCCGTATGGTCTCGCGATACTCTTCCTGGTTNACNGCTCCGATGCAGGGCGCGTTGCAAAGCTTGATATCGTAATACAGGCACGCCCGCTCGTCCTGGCCGGTAATGATGCGGTCGCAGGTCAGATAGGGGAATATTTTTCGCAACAGATCGAGCGTTTGCTGCACAGCCCAGGCGGAGGTATACGGGCCGAAATAACGAGAGCCGTCACGCACCATGCGGCGCGTGACGGTCACCTTGGGAAATGCGTCGGCCCAATGGACCTTGATGTAGGGATAGCGCTTGTCATCCTTCAGCCGGACGTTGAACTGGGGCTTATGCTGCTTGATGAGCGTCATCTCCAGCAGCAGCGCTTCCAGCTCCGACTCGGTGGTGATCACCTCGATATCGGCTATCTGCCGCCGCAGTCGNTGCGTCTTGATGGAGTCGACGTTCGTGTGGAAGTAGGAGCGAACGCGATTGCGCAAGTTGTTGGCCTTGCCGACATACAGAACAGTGCCGGCCGCGTCCTTGTGCAGGTAGACGCCCGGCTTTGTCGGCAGGTTCTTGAGCAGTTCCTGTATTCGCTCGCTTGGTTTGTACTTCATGGCATGCCAAATATAACGAGCCTCATTCGAAGAGGCACGTTATCAATTTTAGCACAAGTTTTCTGTTTTTACCGGATGATGAGGATATTCTGCTCAGCCTCATCAAGGAGCGTGCGGAAGATGCCGGGTGGTAGATTCGTCTCNCCCGCGCCCAATAANAGAAGCACGGCCTTCTGCCGATTGATCCATTGCAATACGCGCTCTGGATTCTCCCCGGCAAGGTGCTGGTATTGAATCCGCGCGGCGTGCGGCTCCAGAAAGTGGGCGGCCAACTGTCGGCGGTCGAATGCCTCCGCTTCCCCTTCCGCCCAGACGAGCACTCGCAGATCCCCACCCTGCGCCGACAATGACACAGCTAGATCCAGAACGCGCCGCCCGACCTCCGAACCGTCGTAGAGGGCAATGATTGGCCCGGTGGTCGCCTCCGATCTGACCAGTAAAACGGCCGACGTGGCCCGGTCGATGACCGCCCGCGCCGTCGAGCCAAGCCGGGCGCGATGCGCGATGGAATGGCCCAGGCGACCTAGAGCCAGCAAGTCACTCTCCAGCGCGGCCGAGAGCAGTTCTTTATCGACCGGCCCTCTAATCACCCGGAAGGTGCTGGTGATCTTGTGCTCGGCCGCTAGTTCCTGGACCTCCTGTCGCAAGATTGCCGCCCGGGCGCGCAACCTTCTNAGAAGTTCATCGCTTTCCAACTGCCGTAGCCTGGACTCGGCGAAAAGGACTTCGCGGGCGAAAGGCAACTCCGAAAGGCGAAGCAGATTGATGTCCTCCACAAACAGCCCCAGCAGCTCAGCTTTTAATGTCTCTGCCAGGGAAACGGCTATCGTCAGGGCGGCCCGACTGCCGGACGAAGCGTCGAGCGCCACGACAATGCGGCGAATCCCCTGCTTCGCGCCGGCCGGCTGCTCTTGCTCAGCCCCATGGCCGAGTTCCTCATCCATGTCGACGGGGTGATCATTCGGCAGGGTTGTCATCAGCTGTTTCCCTGGCCTCAGCGTCTTCGCGCTCGCTATCCTCGCGGCCCGAATCGCTGAACTGTCGCTGCTTCTCGGTGAAAGCGGCCAGCCGGGCAACAACCCGGCCATTTATGGATTCCGNNGGAAACTCGCCCGACTCATCCGGCTCGCCGGGTGGGATTCCGGTCAGGAGCGCCATCCCTTCATCGACGGTGGAAATTGGGTAAATATGAAATTGTCCGTTGCGCGCGGCTTCCTGAATATCCGATCGGAGCATCAGATTGCGGACGTTGGCCGCGGGAATGAGGACGCCCTGCTCGCCGGTGAGCCCCCGCGCCTTGCAGACGTCGAAAAAGCCTTCTATCTTCTCATTCACCCCACCTATCACCTGGATTTGGCCGCGCTGATTGATGGAGCCGGTCACGGCCAGAGATTGCTTGATAGGCGCACCGGATAGCGCGGAGAGCAAGGCGAAAAGCTCGGCCGAGGACGCGCTGTCGCCCTCTACGCCCCCGTATGACTGCTCAAACACGATAGTCGCCCGCAGCGATAACGGCCGTTCCGCGGCATNGCGCTCGCCCAAAAAGCCGGAAAGGATCAACACGCCCTTGGAATGGATGGGGCCGCCCATGTCGACTTCGCGCTCGATGTCAACGACCTCGCCGCTGCCCATTCTTACCTTTGCCGTGATGCGCGATGGGCGGCCGAACATGTGGTTGCCCAACGCGTACACCGACAGTCCATTCACCTGGCCGACAACGGNCTCTTCCGTGTCGATCAACACCTGATCGCTGAGGATTTGCTCCTGTATTCGATCCGGCACGCGCCCCACGCGAACGAGTTGCATGTCCAGAGCCTTCTGCACATCCTCTCGCGTCACGATGTCGCGGCCGGCGTCGCCGGCCCAATAGTCGGCCTCGCGCAGAACATCGGTGAGGCTCTGCATGTGGGTCGATAGCTTGTGGGCATCCTCTACCAGTCGCGAGCCGTATTCGATGACGCGGGCAACGGCCTGGCGATCGAAGTGGCGCAGTCTTTCGGTACGCGCGACTTCAGCGATGACGCGGGCATAGGCCAGCGCGCCCTCCGGCGTGCGCGCCATATCATCCTCAAAATCGGCCGACACCTTGAACAGCTCGTTAAACTCCGGGTCGTTACTGCTCAGCAGGTAGTACAACAGCCGCTCGCCGATTAACACCACCTTGACGTTCAACGGAATGGGCTCAGGTTCCAGCGACACCGTGCTGATCATGCTNTAGACCTGCCCCATTGATTCNATGGCGATCTCCCCCTTGCGCANGGCCCGTTTGAGCCCTTCNTAGGCATAGGGTTCGGTGAGCAGCTTTAAGGCATCGAGCAACAGATAGCCACCATTGGCGGCATGCAGCGCGCCGGGCTTGATGAGCGTAAAGTCGGTGACCAGCGCGCCCATCTGGGCGATATGCTCAACACGCCCGACTAGGTTCTGGTAGCGCGGCTGGTCGAGGAAGATAACCGGCGCGCCTTTCACCTCGCTGTTATCAACGATGACGTTCACCTCGTAGCGCGTCATCGCGGCCTTTCGCTCTGGGGGCGCAATGCCCATGATCGCGCCGATCAACTGGCGGCCGTCGCCGTCTTCCTCCTGGGTGAACGCCTCATAGTTTTGAACGATGTCCTTTTGTACGTCCTGCAAATGGCGCGCGATCGTTTCCAGGTANTCGTACTTTTGCCTTAGCTCTTCCATCAGAGGGGTGATGGTAAATTCGACCACGCGCTCGTTCAAGGCCTTGAGGCGGCCTTGCATCTCTCGATGGAGATTGGGGATCTGTTGCATGATCCGCTGGAGCGATTCCTGCAACTGGCCGACATCCGTCTCGATCTNCTTTTGCGTTTCTTGATCCAGGCGCATGAACTCGTCCGGAGAGATCACCTCGCCACCCTCCTTAAGCGGCGCAAAGGCAAAGCCACCGGGCGTCTGGATCAAGGCAATGCTTTTGGTCTGCGCCTCCTCACGAAGCTTTTCCAGCGCCTCCGTGTGCATGCCGCGAAGCTCTTCTTCGAGGGCGCGCTTCTGTAACTGGTATTCTTCGCCGGCAAAGGTGGCCTGGAGCACGGAGAAAAGTTCCTCGGCCAGCTTTCTCATGTCGTCGCGAAAGACGCTGGCGTGGCCGGGCGGCAAACGATGCGCGCGTGGCTTGTGGGGCTGTTCAAAGTTGTAAACGTAACACCAGTCGTCAGGCGTGGGTTCCCCGGCAGCCCGCATCTGCAAGAAGCGGTTGGCCGTGGTTTGCCTGCCGGAACCATTTGGCCNAAGCGCGAAGAGGTTATATCCCTGATGCCGTATGCCAATGCCGAAACGGATGGCATCAATGGCCCGTTGCTGGCCGATGATTTCCAGACCGTCCTCGAGTTCGGCCGTCGTCGTGAAGGGCAGTCCGGTCGGGTCGAAAGTGTTGTAGAGTGCTTCAGGTGGAAGTGCGGGAGGTAATTTCATGCGTCTTTCAATTTAAATTGGCTAGCGATCATTCAGGAATGCCGGCGGAAGCCCTTGCAAACAGTAGAGGCCGGTATCGGCATCCCCGATTGTAAATGAAAATGGCAACGAACCGACGTTAGCCGTTTCGTTGCCACATTGCGATCATGATTTTGATCCGGGTTGGAAACGGTATTTATTAATCACGCTGGTCGCGCACGATTAAGGTGGCGCAATTTGCTCCGCGTAGCACTTTCTCGGCCACGCTGCCGTGAAGCCAGCGTCCCAATCCCGAGCGACCATGGCTAGACATGACAATCAGATCGATGTGATTGGCGTCGGCATAGGTTACGATGGTATCAGCGACGTCCCCATCTGTTGTCTGAACGTCAAAAAACAAGTGCTGATTCTCATGCGAGGAAAATACCCGCTGCAGGTAGGTTTCCGCCTCGCTCCTTTCCTCAAGGTCAGCCTCATTGAGCGCCGCCTCGACCTGTTCGCCGGCGGGGGTCATCGATTCAGGCATGGGTTCCCGCGCATTCACGACGCGCAGGAGTTGTACATTTGAACCAACGGCGCGGGCCAGCGCCAGCGCCGGTTCGAGCGCTCGCTCCGCCAGTTCCGACCCATCAAGCGGCACGAGCATTTTGCGGTTCTGGAACATCGTTACTTCGACATGGGCGCGGATAATCGCTGTGGCGCAGGGAGCGTGGTGCATCACCTTCTCGGCCACGGAGCCATAGACCCAACGACTGCTGCCGGTGCGTCCATGGCTGGACATGACGACGAGGTCGATCCCGTTCTCCTCGGCATACTGGACAATCGCCTCGGCCGGGGAGCCATTCACTGTTTTGGTCTCCACCACCACTTTGCCTTCNGAAAGNGTGGAGGCCNCCAGGTTNAGATAGGCCTGGGCCTCGTCGATATTCATCCGCATCATTTCGTCGTACAGGTAAGGGTCGGCCGCCAGCATGGCCATAGGCGTCAGNGCGCGCAGCAACGTCAGTTTNACTGCTGTCTCACCGGTCCGATGAGCAGNGGCCGCCATGGCCNCGGCGATTTGATGGGCCGGCCCTACGGCTTTTTCGGCTAACTCTGAACCGTCAAGGGGAACCAGNATATTTCGGAACGGGACCATTTTTCGACTCCTCGGATTTAGTTAATCCTNTTGGTCAATGGTTTCCGGGTGCTGCATGGCGAAGTAGTTGAGGAAGTCCGTAACGGTGATNATGCCAACCAGAACGCCACTATCAACGACCGGAAGCGCGCCAAATTTATAAATGCTCAGCATGTTGGCCGCCTGATAGGCCGGAGTGTCCGGCGTGATTGTCATCGGNTCCGGNGTCATACAGTTCTCGGCCGTGATGTTATCGAGTATCTCGTCATCTTGCCAGCGACCGTGGAGAACCAGCGGCGAATTCATCACCAGCCGCACATCGCGATCGGTNATGATGCCGACCAGCTTGCCATTCTCCAAAACCGGCAATTGCCGGCANGACTGTGTCTTCATCAGTTCGATGACCTGCCGCANCGTCGTCTGCGGCGTAACCGTATTGGGTATGACGGTCATTAAGTCATTTACTTTCAACATGTGGCTTCTCCCATCCAAGACGAACCCCAATTAGACCAGCATCCTGATTCCAGTGTATATCATTTCACCGCGCCTGTAGCATGGAGAATGTCACCTTTGACAGATGACATTCATCGGGATTTTCAACCGCGCCTGAGAAGGTTTGCCTTCTCAGAAAGCGAAAGATAAACTCCTTCCCAATCTTAATTTAACTTTTTTGAGGGTATCTATGGCCAAAAAACCACCGCAGCGTCGCAAGCAAACTGATTCACGCGAGACCAATTGGGCCGTCATCGGCGGCCTGATCGCCATCGGCGTGTTAGTGTTCGGCGGATTATTGTTTTTAGCCCTCCGCCCAACGCAGGCCGAGCCGGTTCAGTCACTCGCCGAATATTGCNCCGAAAANGAAGATAATTGTATCGCATTCGGTGAGGATACCGCCCCGGTCACTCTNGTCGAGGTGTCTGACTTTGGCTGCGTCCATTGCCAGGCATTCCACGCCGAAACCGCGACGCCTTTNAAGGAACAGTACCTGGACACAGGCGATATTCGCTGGGTGGTTCTGCCCTATGCGCTGAGCCCCACCACCGTGCCCGCGGCCGCTTCCGCCATGTGCGCCAATGATCAGGGGCTGTATTTCGATTACGCCAACACGCTGTTCGCGATTGAACCCCCCACCACCCGNTTGTCGGCCGACGGCTATCGCCAGGCAGCCGAGACGGTGGGCATGAATATGGATGAATTCCTCAGCTGCATGGATGATGGCCGCTATCTGGATGTCATCAGCCTTAACCGGGAAAAGGCGAGCGCNGNGGGCGTNACCGGCACGCCGACTTTCTTCCTCAATGACGAGGAATTGTCGGGGGCCCANCCTCTATCCGTGTTCAGNCAGGCCATATCGGCGCTNATCGCCGCCCAGTAACCGGCCCGCCAGCCGGCTCAAAGCATACATTAAAACGATTTTTACACGAAGGCCGGATGATGAATCCGGCCTTCGTGATAGGGGAACCTTCATTGAATACCGACAGATGGCAAGTACGGTTGATCCAACTATTGGCGGTGCCGGGCTTGCTGGTGGCCTTCTATCTGCTTCTATATCACAATGGCGTCGTGACGGCCACGTGCAAGACCGGCAGCTGGGAAGATTGCGGCATCGTCAGNGGCCCCGACGCGCCATACTCGTCCATCGGNCCCGTCCCGGTGGCGTTGATCGGNTTNATCGGTTATGCCGTTATCTTTCTCCTGACNTGGCTGGCCGATTGGCTGCCCAGGCTCGATGAATANCTGCCGGAGCTGCTCATCGGCACAATCAGTCTGGCAGTAATTTTCACGGTTGGGCTCACGGCGCTGGAGATATTTGTCATCCANGCNGTTTGCCGGTACTGTCTGGTATCGGCAGCCATCATTCTCGCCATGTTTATTCTNTCCATCAGCNNCCTGCGCGAGGTCAATCGATCGCCNGCCGAAGGGGAATTCAATGAAATTGGAACTGGTTAGAGATTGGATGACNCGCGATGTCATCACTGTTTCGCCGGACACCTCCATCCTCGAAGCGGGTCAGTTTATGGTTGACCGGACAATCCNCCGCCTGCCGGTCGTGGAAAACGGCGCGCTCGTGGGCATTGTCACCTATGGCGATGTGCGCGGTGCGCGGGCGTCGGCGACGGCTGGGCTGGATATCTGGGANCTCAGCTATCGTTTGTCGAAGCTGACCGTCCGCGAGATCATGACACCCAATCCNGTCACAATCACGCCTGATGACACNATTGGTCAGGCCGCGCAATTGATGCTCAACTACATGATTGGCGGGTTACCGGTTTTGGATCACGACGGCCGCCTGGTGGGAATCCTCACCGAGTCCGACATTTTCCGCGTGGTCGTTCGCCATTGGATGCATTCGGAATCCGATTCCGGCGAGCCATACGCCCATTACGAATAGGATAACCAACCGTGTTTAGACACATTCTCGTTCCCCTGGATGGTTCCGGGTTCGCCGAGGCGGCCTTACCGTACGCGCTGGAATTAGCCGCCCAATTCGATAGCGATATCACCCTGTTTCGGGTCGTCATGCCGCCGCGCATGGGCGAGGGCGCGCTCTCGCCAGAGTCGGCCAACTACATGATCAAGATGCGAGACGACCTGTATAAAGAAGCTATCGATTATCTGCAGCAGCAGAAGGGCTCTCTACGCCAACAGAATTATCGCGTTCATTATCAGGTAGCCGAATCGGAAGATGTGGCTGCCGAGATAATCAGCACCGTGCGCGGCGGCGGGATCGATACAGTTGTGATGTGCACCCACGGGCGCGGCGGGATCAGCCGCTGGATCTTCGGCAGCGTGGCCACCCGTGTTTTGCAATCAGCTCAGGTGCCTGTGCTGGTGATTCGCCCGACCGGGGGGCGGCCGGCGGAGGGGAAAACTACGCCTCTGTCGTGATGGGCGTGGAATCGTGGTGGGACGCCGATTCAATCTCCTGAATCAGGCGGTGGGAATCGATGTACTTCAGCAGATAGCTGCTCACGCCGGCCTGTTGCATGAGCAATCTCTCGACTTCGTCCGCGAAAGGCGCCAGAACGATCACGGCCGCGGCATATTGAGTTAGCTTTCTGACGTTTTCCAGGGTCCTGAATAATTCCTCGTCGGATTCATTGTGCAGTCCGAGCAACACCACATCGGCAATGGCGTCGCATTCACGCTGCGGGTGCGCCGGGTTCAGGTAAGGCAAAGCCTCCACCGGCTCCTGGACGGTCGCGATCACGTCGAGGTGGGCAGTNGCACTCAANCGCTTGCGCAGAGCGCGGCGAACGGCCGCGTGGCTCTCCACGATGACGATTCTGATTTTGGGCGCCTCATCCAGGCTCAAGAAATTTTCCATTTCGACGTGTGACTGAAGCATCACCTGGCCCCTCAGGCCGCNTGGTAACCGCAATCTAAGGTGAANTTCGCTGCTGTTAGNCCAGCACCTTGATACAGGTCACCTCCGCGACACTTGTCATTGAGGGCAGTATATCGCTTGCCATCACTTAAACTCAATGACGAAAGTCATCTATCCGCGTGACATCTATCACCTGCTCCGTNGGCCGGGAGATGAGGATTGAAGGCCGATCAGCAATCGTTCTGAAGAGACTAAAGGGGGAGATCCAGAGTAACGGCCGTCCCGCGGCCGGGCTGGGACTGGATCGAAAATGCGCCGTGCAGGCTTTCGGCACGGGCNTGCATGTTCGCCAAACCATGGCCGACNCGGTGAGATTCATTTCCGGCATCGAAGCCGCGGCCGTTGTCCTCGATGGACATCATGACGCGGTCGGCCGTGGTATGCAGGGCAATGTTCACCTTGGTGGCGCGGGCGTGCCGCGCGATGTTGGCCAGGGCTTCTTGGGTCGTCAGAAAGATGGCCCGGCCCTGNGGCAGNGGCAAGTCTTCCAGCCGATCCGGNATGGAGATAGACACGGGGACCATGGTATTGGCCTGGAATTCGCGCACGAGTTGAGCCAATCCTTGTTGCACGTCGCCGGCGAAGCGTCTTGGGCGCAGGTCGAGAATGAAATTACGGATATCGCGAATAGCGTCATTCAGGCCTTCGATGGCCGTGTCGAGCAAGGTAGATACTTCATCCGCGCCTTCCGGTAGGGCGAGCCGCGTGGACTCAAGGGTAAGGCCAACGGCATAGATCGATTGAATGACGCCATCATGCAAATCCATACCGATGCGCGTTCGCTCCTCGAGGATGGCCAGCCGCTCGACCTGCGAATAGAGACGGGCGTTTTGTATGGCCACGGCGGCGTGGGCAGCCAGCATCTCGATCAGGCGCTGATCGGCATCATTGAATTCATCATCCCCGATTTTGTCCGTCAGGTAGAGGTTTCCCAGGGTTTCCCCCGCGCCGATGATGGGCACGCCGAGGAAGCCATTCATGGGCGGATGGCCCTCTGGCATGCCGACCGATCGCTTGTCAGCATCGATGTCGATCACGCGGATGGGCTTTTGGCCGTGGATGACCGCCCCAAGCAATCCCCGACCCAGCGGCCAATGGGCGATACGCTTGATTTCCTCGCGCTCCATTCCGCTGACGACAAACCGATGGACATTTCCCGGGCCCGGCAGCCGCCAGTCGCCGACCGCCAGCGCGGCATATTTGGCTGCCGCCAGATCGCGGGCNGAATNGACAATTAGCTGGAGCACCTTGTCAACATCGAGCTCGCTGGCAATGGCCAGGGCCGCCTGATTGAGCGCTTCCAGTGCGCGCTGGGCGGATTGTTCGTCCATACCGTGTTTGCTTTGTAGATCCAAAATGAAGTCGAATCGGGAGATAACCGACTGGATTAAATNTGATCCGCCAGGTGGTGCTTGATCGCGTAAGCGGCCGCCTCAGCGCGGTTGGAAACNCCGAGCTTGGAGAGAATGCTGCTCACGTAATTACGGACNGTCCCNTCGCTGAGAAACAGTTCGGTGGCGATCTCGCGGTTTGTTCGCCCTTCGGCGATCAGCAANAGCACNTGACGCTCCTGGCTGGTCAGGTCCTGGAAAGCAACGGCCTCTTCTTTCTTGATCGAGCGNCGAACCTCGAAGAAAACGCGCTGGGTAAGCGACGGATCGAGCATCGATTCGCCTCGNGCCGCGCCTTCAATAGCCCGCACCACATCGCCGCCGGCGATCTGTTTCAGCAGATATCCGGTGGCTCCGGCGCGAATGGCCGCGAAGAGCAACTCATCCTCGGCAAAAGAGGTGAGCATAATGACTTTCGTCTGGGGGAGCTTGTCCTTGATTTGCTGGCAGGCTTCGATNCCACTGCCCCCGGCCAGCCGAATGTCCATCAACACAATATCGGGCTCCAGTTCTTCAGCCATGGCNACCGCTTCTTCCTGAGTCGAAGCCTCGCCAACGACGGTAAAGGTCGGGTGGCGCTCGAGCAAAGCCCGCATTCCTAGGCGAACAACTTCGTGATCATCGACGATCAGAAGGCGCAACATCTGAGTCATATAGGCTAAGTATAGCCAAAAGGGGACGCGGATTCCAATATTGTAGAGAGACGCTGGCCGGCCTACAGCCGGCCGGGGTGCTATCAGGTAAAGACGGCTGCCTCGGCCACGCGGCCGCAATTGTAACAAATCAGCTGGAATA